>JBDTNR010000015.1:0-17124 GCA_039933655.1 Betaproteobacteria bacterium
TGCCGTACATGGCGAGCGCGTTCGGCATCTTCCTGCTGCGGCAGACGTTCAAGACCGTCCCGCTCGAACTGGACGATGCCGCGCGTGTCGAGGGCTGCACGCCGCTGCAGGTGCTGTGGAAGGTCTACGTGCCGCTCGCGCGTCCGACGTACCTCGCCTTCGCGCTGGTCAGCGTCAGTTATCACTGGAACAACTTCCTGTGGCCGCTCATCATCACCAATTCGGTCGAGTCGCGGCCGGTGACGGTCGGGCTGCAGGTGTTCTCGGCGACGGACCAGGGCCTCGACTGGTCGATCATCACGGCGGCGACGCTGTTGACCACGGCGCCGCTGCTGGTCGCCTTCCTGTTGTTCCAGAAGCAGTTCGTCCAGTCGTTCATGCGGGCTGGCATACGTTGAATGGCTTGCACAATGAAACGCCCAGACGCAGAGAAATCTTCGGGGTCCGGATTGTCTCGGCGCCTCTGCGTCTCCTTGTAAAGGGGACCCATCCATGAAGCTCATCACCTGGAATGTGCAATGGTGCCGCGGGGTCGACCAGAAGGTCGATCCGGCACGGATCGTCGCCGAAGCGAAGCGCCTCGCCGACTTCGACGTGCTGTGCCTGCAGGAGATCGCCGACAATTATCCCGACCCGCTGCTTGGCGGCAGCGCGGGCGAGGACCAGTTCGCGGTGCTGGCGGCACTGCTGCCCGGGTATACCGCCATCCCCGGCATCGCGGTGGACCAGCTGGGCCAGAATGGAAGGCGCCGGCGCTTCGGGAACATGATCCTGTCGCGGCTGCCGGTGAAGCAGGCGTTTCGCCACCTATTGCCCTACCCCGCCGACCATGACTTGCCGAGCATGCCGCGCGTCGCCGTCGAGGCGGTGGTCGCGGCGGAGTTTGGCGACGTGCGCGTCATCACCACGCATCTCGAGTACTACTCGTTGCCGAAGCGTTCGGCGCAGGTCGAGGCGCTGCGCGCGATCTACGCCGAAGGCTACCGGTACGCCGACAGTCCGCGGACCGTGTTGGAGGATGCAGGGCCGTATCGCGCCCAGGCGCGGCCTGCCGCCACGATCATCACCGGCGACTTCAACCTCGAGCCCGACGATCCGCTGCACGCCCGGATGGCCGCGCCGTTTCCCGACGGCACGCCGCGCCTGGCCGACGCGTGGGAGGCCGCGCATCCCGGCGTCGCGCATCCGCCCACGTTCCGCATCTACGAAAAGAGCGCGCCCGGCGATCCCGAGCTCCATTGCGACTTCATTTTCGTCAACGAGGTCTTGTGGCCGCGGCTGCGCGCCGTCACCGTCGATGTCGCAACACAGGTTTCGGATCACCAGCCGGTCGTCCTTACGCTGGGCTGAGGTCGCGCGGCGTTTGGGCCGGATTTGCCGCCGATGGGTGGGCGGTCCTGCCGGGCGGCTACAATTAAGGGTTACCCGCGACGGCCTGCCGCGGCACTCACGCAACGCGACCCCCTTTTGACTCCCGACGCCTCGGCCGCCACGGCCCTCACGTTCACCGGCGAGCGCTTCCTCCCGGAAGTGCGCGGCGCCATCTGGTACGAGCACTGGCACCGCTACGCTGCCGTCGTCCCGCTGGCGGCGGGCAAGCGCGTGCTCGACGCCGCATGCGGCGAAGGCTATGGCAGCTTCCTGCTCTGCGGAACCGCGGCCCGCGTTTCCGGCGTCGATGTGTCGGCGGACGCCGTCGCGCACGCCCGGCAGCGCTACGCGCGCGCGAATCTCGAGTTCGTCGCCGGCTCCGTCACCCGGTTGCCGCTGCCGTCCGCCAGCGTCGATCTCATCGTGTCGTTCGAGACGATCGAACACCTGCACGAGCAGCGCGAGATGCTCGCGGAGTTCCGCCGCGTGCTCGCCGCCGGCGGGGTCCTCGTCATCTCGTCACCCAACCGCCCGGTGTACAACGAGGGCGGCGGCATCGAGAACCATTTTCACGTTCGCGAGCTCGACCGGGCGGAGCTCGCTGCGCTGCTGACGCCGTTGTTTCCGCGCCAGGCCTGGTACGCCCAGCGCGTGCTGGCCCAGTCGGCATTGTGGGCGGAGGCGGATGGCGCCGCGGCACCGGCGTGCATGGCGCTCTCGGACAACGAGGTCGGTGCGATGCGGGCGCCGGCGCCCCCGATGTATTTCGTCGTCGTCTGCGCAGGAGAAGGCGTCGCGCTGCCCGCACTGCCGTCGCTGTCGCTGTTCGATGACGGGGCACTGTCGCTGTGGCGCGACTACGCGCGCGCGCTGGCCCGCGAACGCGAGCTCGCGTGGGAGGAGCTCGCCGCGCGGCAGGTCGCCGAAGAGCGGCTGGCCGAGCTGGTGCCGACGATCAACGCACTCGCCAGCGAACGCGAGGCGGGCAGCGTGAAGTCGGCACGCATCGACGCACTCGAGTCGGCGCTGGCCGATACGCAACGCACGGCGCAGGACGCCATTGCGCGCCTCGAGGCCGCACTCGCGCAGGCGCAGGCGGCGTTCGCGCACGAAGCGGAAGGCCGCGCGCAGGCGGTGGACGCGTATGCCGGCGAGCACGCGGCGCTCGAGGAGACACGCGCCCGGCTCGTTTACCGCGAATCGGCACGGGGCTGGTTGCGGTATCCGTTCGCGGCGGTCAGGCAGCGCAAGGGAGGGCAGCGCTGATGGCGGTCATCGACATTATCGTGCCGGTGCACGGTGCACTGCGCGAATTGCGCCGCTGCGTCGACAGCGTGCTGGCCGCGCAATGCCGCGGCGCGTTCGAGCTCGTCATCGTCGACGACGGCAACACCGATGCCGAGCTCGTCGAGTATCTGCAGCAGTTGCAGCGGGGGCGTCGCGCGACGGTTATCACGCAGCCGGGCCGGCAGGGATATGCGGCCGCCGTGAATCGCGCGCTGTCGCTGCATCGCGAGCGCGATGTCGTGATCCTGCAATCCGACGCGGAAGTCGGCAACGACTGGCTCGACCGGCTCGCGCGGCAAGCCGTCGGGCGCGATGTCGGCATGGTCGGCTGCTTCACCAACAATGTCGGCGTGGCGACGTATCCGCTGCCGCGCCAGGCCAACGCGTTGCCTGCCGGCCATACCGTCGCGACGCTGGACGCGCTTTTCGCGCGCGCCAATGCCGGACAGCGCGTCACGTTGCCCGCAGTCTCCGGTCCTTGCCTCTACGTGCGCCGCGACTGCCTCTCCGCCGTCGGCGGCTTCGACGCGAATCCGCTCGGCAGCGATTATGGCGTGGAGATCGATTTCTGCCTGCGCGCCGGCAGCGCGGGCTTTCAGCACGCGCTCGCCGGCGACCTGTTCGTCGGCCACGAAGGCCGCGCCTCGTTCGGGCAGGCCGAGGGCGATGCGCTCGCGAATCGGGCGCAGCAGGCGCTCGTCAAGCTCTATCCCGAGTACGAGAAGCAGCAGAAGGAGCTCGCGGAGCGCGAACCCGGCCGGCCGTTCGCACGCCGGGTCGACCTCCTGCGCCTCGCCGAATCGGACAAGCCGCGGCTGGTGTTCGTGTCGCATCCGTGGGGCGGCGGCATTCGTCGCTACATGTACGACCTGGTCGCGCTGACGGCCGAGCGCTGCGAGGTGCTGTTCCTCGAGCCCGCCGTCGGCGACACCGTGAAGCTGTCGTGGCCGCAGGCCGGCGAAAGCTTTGCGCTGTACTTCTCGCTGCCGACGGAACTGTCGGTCCTGGCCGAGACGCTGCGGACGATCGGTGTCGCCCGCCTGCACTTCCATCACGTCCACCTGCAGCCGCGCGCGATCCTCGAGCTGCCCGCGCTCGTCGGCGCCCCTTACGACTACACGCTGCACGACTACCATCCGATTTGCCCGCAATACCACCTCGTCACCGAGGACGGCCGCTACTGCGGCGAGCCCGATGCCAGCGGATGCGCGGCCTGCCTCGCGCGCCGCCCGCCGCAATGGCCGATGGACATCGGCGCATGGCGTGCAGCGTTCGGCCGGCTGCTGCGCGGAGCACAGCGTGTGATCGCACCGTCGCAGGACGTCGCCACGCGGATGCGGCGTTACTTCCCCGACCTGCCGGTTACCGTGTGGCCGCATCCTGAGGGTGCGCCCGCCGCCACGCCGCGCATCGTGCGGGTGGCCATCCTCGGCAACCTGTCGCCGGAAAAGGGCCTGCACGTCGTCGCCGCCTGCGCGCGCAACGCGCTCGAGCGTGGCCTGCCGCTGACGTTCCGCGTGCTCGGCTCGACCACGGAGCCCATCGCGCAGGCGCCCGACGCGCCGCTGACGATCTACGGCCAGTACGTCGACAGCGAGCTGCCGCAGCTCATCGCCGCCGAAAAGCCCGACGTGCTGCTGTTCGCCGCGCAGGTGCCGGAGACGTATGCGTACACGCTGTCGGTCGCGCTGCAGTCGGGATTGCCGATCGTCGCGTCGGCGCTGGGGGCGTTTCCGGAACGCTTAGCCGGCGTGCCGCGGTCGACGACGGTGCCGTGGAATGCGCCGCCGGCCAAGTGGAACGATGCGCTGCTGGCCGCCGCGATGGCCGGACCACGCAAGGACGATCACCTCGTGTCGCTGGCCAGGGCGCCAGGCTGATGGACCCCACCCGCTACCGTACGCTGTACCTCGCGCCGATTCCGGCGGCGTCGCCCGCGCGGCGACTGGACGAGGCGCTACCGGCACTCGACGAACGGCACTTCTACCTGAAGGATGGCGAGGTCGAGGTGGTGCCGCTGTCGCTGCCGCAGCTCTTCACCGCTGGCGTCGAATGCGGGCACACGGCGGCGCGCGTCGAGCTGAAACACCAGATCGAGACGGTGTCGGCGCAGCTCGACCACCTGCGCGAGCACTTCCGCGCCGTGCAGGAACGCGCGAAGGGCGATCGGGAGCAACTCGCCGGCGAACTGCTGGCCACGCAGCGCCGCTTCCATTCGGCACAGCTCCAGATCTCCGAGATGCAGATGGAGGCGGGCCAGATGCAGTTGCAGGCCGAGCAGATGCAGCTGCATGCCTCGCACCTGGACATGTCGCTCGCGTCGGCACGGGACCGCATCGACGAGCTCGAGAATTCACGCGCGTGGAAGATGACCGCGCCGCTGCGCAATGCCGGACACCAGTTGAAGGTCACGCGCGCGCGTTTCCACGCGTGGCGAGCCGGTGTAAGGCGCATTCCGCAGCTGTCGTCGATGGCGCTGTCGGTGCTGAAGAACGAGGGCCCGGGCGCGCTCGCGCAGCGCGTGCGCGCCAAGGTGAATCCCGACGAACGCTTCAAGCCCGTCGCCGCGCCCCGCTACCGGATCGAGGAAGCGACGGCGCCGCTCGCCTTCACGCCCGCGACGGCGCCGCGCGTGACGATCGTCATCCCGGTCTACGGCAAGCCGCTGCTCACGTACACGTGCTTGAAGAGCCTGCACGCGCACACCCCGCACGACATGGTCGACATCCTCGTCGTCGACGATGCATCGCCGGAAGCGGCGGCCACGGTACTCGCGATGGTCAGCGGTGCGCGCTTCGAGCGCAATGCGCAGAACCTGGGCTTCATCGGCACCTGCAACCGCGGCGCCGAGCTGGCGCGCGGCGAAATGCTGGTGTTCCTCAACAACGACACGATCGTTACGCCCGGCTGGCTGGAAGCGATGCTGCGCGTGTTCGCTGACTATCCGGATGCGGGCATGGTCGGCGCGAAGCTCATCTACCCGGACGGACGCCTGCAGGAAGCCGGCGGCATTGTCTGGCGCGACGGCTCCGCCTGGAACTGGGGCCGCGACGACGATCCCGACCGGCCGGAGTACAACTACGTGCGACCGGCCGATTATTGCTCCGGCGCCTGCCTCGCCATACCGGCGCCGCTGTTCCGCGAACTGGGCGGCTTCGACGCGCGCTACGCGCCCGCGTACTACGAGGACGCCGACCTCGCGTTCGCCGTGCGCGCCGCCGGGCATCGCGTCTACTACCAGCCGTTCTGCACGATCGTGCATTTCGAGGGACAGACATCGGGCACCGACGAGGGCAGCGGCGTCAAGCGCCACCAGGTCGTCAACCGGGAGACGTTCGCGGCGAAGTGGGCGGGTGCGCTGACCGCCCACCGCGCCAACGGCGTGAACGCCGAGGGCGAGCGCGACCGCTGGGCGAAGCTGCGTGTGCTCGTCATCGAAGCCTGCATGCTGACGCCCGATCACGACGCGGGGTCGGTGCGGATGCTGGCGATCCTCGAAATTCTCACATCGTTGCGCTGCAAGGTCACGTTCGTCGCCGACAACCTCGAACATCGCCCGCCGTACGTGTCGCAGCTGCAGCAGCGCGGTGTCGAGGTGCTGTTCCATCCGTATGTGCGGTCGATCGCCGACCTCTTGTCCAAGCGCGGCGCCGAGTTCGACGTCGTCGTGATTTCGCGGCACTACATCGCCGTCAAGCACATCGACGCCGTGCGCGCGTTCGCGCCCCGTGCGCTGGTCGTGTTCGACACGGTGGACCTGCACTTCCTGCGCAGCGAACGCCAGGCCGAGCTCGAAGGCAGCGCGCATGCCCGCGCGTCCGCGCGCGCCAAGCGCGACGAGGAGCTCACGCTCATCCGCAAGGCCGACGTCACGCTGGTGGTGTCGCCGTTCGAGCAGTCGCTGCTTGCCGAACTGGCGCCGGACGCGCGCGTGCTGGTGCTGTCGACGATCCACGAGCTCTTTCCGCCCGGCCAGCCGTTCGCGCAGCGCGAGGGCCTGGTCTTCATCGGCGGCTTCCAGCACCCGCCAAATACCGATGCGGTGCTCTGGTACGCCGAGGAGATCCTGCCGCACGTGCGCGCGGCGCTGCCCGGCGTCAAGACGTACATCGTCGGCAGCAAGGTGCCCGCCAACGTGCGCGCGCTGGCCGCCGAGGATTTCATCGTGACCGGGTACGTGCCGGACGTGACGCCGTATTTCACCGGCTGCCGGGTGTCGATCGCACCATTGCGCTATGGCGCCGGCGTCAAGGGCAAGATCAACCTCGCCATGAGCTACGGCCTGCCGGTCGTCGCGACCACGTCATCGGTCGAGGGGATGCACCTGATGCCGGAGCAGGATGTGCTCGTCGCCGACGACGCCAGGGCGTACGCCGACGCGATCGTGCGGCTCTACCATGACGAGGCGCTGTGGACGCGGCTGGCCGCGGGCGGCCGCGAGAACATCCGCACGCATTTTTCGCGCGACGTCGCGCGCAGTGCCATCACCCGGCTCATCGCGTTCGCGCGCGGCACCGGGACGAACACGATCCGGTCGTAGTCGCGCGGCAACGGCGGCGCCGGACTTTACCGGCGCCGGAACAGCAAATCCCAGGTGCCGTGGCCAAGCCGCAGGCCACGCGCCTCGAACTTGGTCTGCGGGCGCCAGTCCGGTCGCGGCGAGAATCTGTCGGCGGTGTTGGCGAGCAACGGCTCCGCGCCGAGCGTGCCGAGGATTTCCTGCGCGTAGTCGTCCCAGTCGGTCGCCGCGTGCAGATGGCCGCCGGGAGAGAGGCGCAGCGCGAGTTCGTGCACGAAGGCCGGCTGCAGCAAGCGGCGCTTGTGATGGCGCTTCTTCGGCCAGGGATCGGGAAAGTAGACGTGGATGCCGGCGAGCGACCGCGGCGGGATCATCTGCGCGACGACCTCCACCGCATCGTGGCGGATCACGCGCACGTTGGTCAGCGAAAGTGCGGCGACCTGCTTCAGCAGCGCGCCCACGCCGGGCGCGTGCACTTCGAGCCCGAGGAAGTCGTGATCAGGTTGCGCGCGCGCAATCGCGGCCGTCGTCTCGCCCATGCCGAAGCCGATTTCCAGGACCACGGGCGCGCGGCGCCCGAAGGCCTGCGTGAAGTCTAGCGGTGCCGCCGCGTAGTCGATGCCGTACACCGGCAGCAGGTCGGTGAGCGCACGGCCCTGCGCCGGCGACATCCGGCCCTGGCGCAGGACGAAGCTGCGCACCGGACGCTGTTCGCGCTGCGCCGGGTTGTCAGCGTCCGCGGTCATTAGCCGCCGCCGCTCACGGGTGCTGCCAGTCGGCGGCGGACAGCTTGCGTTCCAGCGTGCGCGGCTTGTCGTCGCCAGGCGGCGTGTACTGCAGCGTCAGCGTTTCGCCGTCTTTCCACGTGACGGTGACATCCGACCAGGCGGCGGCGGGACGGAAGACGAGTTCGCGGCGCACGCCCGCGCGCGCCACGCGCCAGACGGTGACTTCGTTCGTGCATTGCTTCGCGCAGAAGTCGGCGACGGCAAGGCGCTGTCGGTCCGGCGCGAGCACGGGCTCCGCGGGCAGCGGCGTCAGGTTGCCGGTCGCGCGCTGCAGCAGCGCATAGCTCGTCGTGTCGCCTGCCGCGACGAACAGCACCACCGCGTTCACCGGGCTCCAGTAATCCCACAGCGCATAGCTGCGCTCGCTGTTGCGCGCGAGGTTGTCGACGAACTCGCGCGAGCCGGACGGGAACAGCGACACCTTCAGCGTGTCGCCGTCGCGCACCGCGAGGTTGGGCAGCGCCTTCAGTTGCTCCGCCTCGACCACGCGGCCGCAATGCGCCGGGCTCTCGACCTGCGCGCACAGTTCGAGCACGCGCTCGGGCGTGGGCTGAGCGGCCGGCGCGGTGCCGGCTACGAAGACGAAGAGCGCCGCGGCCGCGCCGCGCATGCAACTCTGCACGCGCGGCCCGTCAGGAAATAAGGCCCGACGTCGGCGAGCTCGGGCTCGCGGCGTAGAGCTTGCGCGGCATGCGTCCCGCGAGAAAGGCGTCGCGTCCGGCTGCGACGGCGAGCTTCATCGCGCGTCCCATCCGCACCGGATCCTGCGCGAGCGCGATGGCGGAGTTCATCAGTACGCCGGCGCATCCCAGTTCCATCGCGATCGCCGCGTCGGAGGCCGTGCCCACGCCGGCATCGACCAGCACGGGTACCTTCGACTGCTCGATGATGAGCTTCAGGTTCCACGGGTTGAGGATGCCCATGCCCGACCCGATGAGCGAGGCGAGCGGCATGATCGCCACGCAGCCGATCTGCTCCAGCTCGCGCGCGATGATCGGATCGTCGGACGTGTAGACCATCACGTCGAAGCCGTCCGCCACCAGCCGCTCCGCTGCCTTGAGCGTTTCGCGGACGTTCGGGAACAGCGTGTTCGCATCGCCCAGCACCTCAAGCTTCGTCAGCTTGTGCCCGTCCAGCAGTTCGCGCGCGAGCGAAAGCGTGCGCACCGCGTCGTCGGCCGTGTAGCAGCCGGCGCTGTTGGGCAGGTAGGTGAATTCCGAGGGCGGCAACGCGTCGAGCAGCGACGGCGCGTTGGCGTCCTGACCGAGGTTGGTCCGCCGGATCGCCACGGTGACGATTTGCGCGCCGGAGGCATCGATGGCTTCGCGGGTCTGCGCGAAATCGCGGTACTTGCCGGTGCCGACCAGCAGGCGCGACCGGTAGGGGAGGCCAGCGATGACCAGCGGGTCGGCCAGCGCGGCGGGTTCGTGGGGCGCGTTCATCCGGCCATTTTACGCCGGCGGCAAGCCGGCCGCCGGTCAGCCGCCACCCACCGCCGCCACGACTTCCAGGCGGTCGCCGGCGGCCACCGCGGTCGCCTCATAGCGGCTCTTGGGGACGATTTCCCCGTTGCGCTCGATGGCGATGCGCTTGCCTTCGAGATTCAACGCGCGCACCAGCTCGGCGATCGTCGCCGGCGCGGGGTCGAGTCGGCGCAGCGCGCCGTTCACCATCAAGTCCATGCGGCAATTTTATACCGCGGGGCCGGCGGCTACTCGCGGTACCGGCGCATCGCCTCGCGCATGAACCGCAGCTGCTTGTCAAAGGCCCGGCACATCCCGCAAACCGCCAGGTGCCAGCGCACTCGCGTGCGCTCGAGCACGGACAGCCGCGTCTCCTCCGCCTGCGACAGCAGATGCGAGACGTCCTCGCAGGAGACGAGGTGGCCGAGAAGGCGCTGGATGATCGTCATGGCGTCGCGGGCGGCCGGGCGCTGCGAGGCGTCAGCCGCGCGGGCGTCCTGCGAACCAGTTGAGTTCGAGGCATTCGCGCAGCGACATCCGGGCACGGTAGAGAATCACCCACAGATTATTCGCAGTGATCGCCAATTCCTTACAGATCTCGTCGCTTTCGAGTTCCATCACCTCGCGCATGACGAACACGCGGGTGGTCTTGGGCGGCAGCTTGTCGAGGCAGGTCTCCAGGATGTCGAAGAACTGGCGCCGGTTGAGCGCTTCTTCCGGATCGCCCCAGTCGGCGGGCGGCGCCTGCCACGCGCCGTTGTCCCGGAACAGGCCCTCGAAGTCCTCGAGGTCGGCCTCGTCGTCGAGCGCGCTCGCGGCGACCGGCTCCCGCTGCCGTTTCCGGATGGCGTCGACGATCTTGTGCTTGAGGATGCCGGTGAGCCAAGTCTTGACGCTCGACTTGCCCGAGAAGCTGGCCTGCGCCGTCAGCGCGGCCGCCAGCGTGTCCTGCACGACGTCCTCGGCCAGCGCCGCGTCGCGCAGCTGCAGCCGGGCAACGCGCAACAGGTAGCCGCGCTGCGTTTCCAGTTCCTTGAGCACTTCAGGGTTCATGCGAGGGGCGGAGCTGCGGGAAGGGCCAATACCAGGTCGAATGCCGGGCGTGGCTGGGCGGTTCCCGCAACCCCGGCGCGCCGTGTGAAAACCGCCGCTGTCAGCATTAGTCCGATAGCGGAATGGGCATATCGCCGCTGCCTGTCGCGGGCCGCCGCACGCTTAATGGAGGCAAGGATGACACCGACCATGCCCTACGACAACACTATCCGCACGAGCCGTCGCACGTACCCGTTCCGGTTGCAGGATCCGGTGAGCGGCATCTGGGTCAAGGCGCGCTTCATCGCCACGACAACGGACGCGTCCGACCGCCTGGCTGCGTGGGAAATCATGGCGGCACCGGAGCTGGCGGCGAAGCCCCGGTAGGAGGCAACGCCGGCGCTGGCGCACCGATGGCGGGAGAAGCGCCGCGGTCGCGGCGCAGCGCCTGGCGGCGCGCCGCTTCGATCGACACGACGCCCGGAAGCGCGGCCACCGCCTCCAGCCTGGAGGCCGGGATGTCGACGGTGGCGATGTTACCCAGCACCGACCGCACGCGCGCGCCCTGCGCCCTGATGGCAGCGAGATTGCCGTCGAAACGCAGGATCGTCTCGACGAACGGGTCGGCCATGCCGGGTTCGAAGTACCACAGTGCCGGCGTTGCGACGCCGTTCCTGGCCACGGCGGACAGCGTGGCATCGAGCTTGTCCGCCGGCGCGAGTGCTGCCACCTGCGCGCCCGTTTGACACGCCGACAGTCCTGCGGTCAGCACGACGGCGAGAAGACGCGATGACGCGCGAGCCATCGCTGCCATTGCTGCTCCCTTGTTCGTGTCGATGCTGCCCGGCATCCGCCATCCCCCGTCGCGCCAGATTGAACGAGGCGTGCGATTCTCGCAAGCGGGGTGCCGTGCGCAGTCGCCAAAGACGAAAGGCCTGCATCGCGGCAGGCCTTTTCGAGTATCCGCAAAAGTCGGGGCAACCTCCACCCTTCGTCCCGCCGCGCCTCGCCGATGTGCGTCAGCGGACGACAACAGGCATTCGACGAGACTGTCGATGGCGGGTTCGGCGGCTCACTGCGGCGCGCACATGGTGACGGTGTCGGTGCCGTCGCCCTCCGCGATCCAGCCTTTGGCTACCATCTGGTCACGTGTCGCGCGGTCGACCGTGTAGCGGTGATTGGCGTCGACCCGGTTCGTGAATACGCGATAGACCGGCACTGTTCCCGCCGCGCAGTTGCCGAGATTCGGCAGGTACAGGTAGAAGAACGACGCCGACTCGAGAACGAAGGTCGGATTCGCCGTCATCGTCCCGTCGCACTCCCCCTTGTCGCGCCCGAAAAAGTGGCCGTCGCCCTTGCCCGGCGGGATGTAAATGCGGCACACCGCCGACGTTCCGCTCTGGGTGGTGCCGTACGCCTTGAACGACTGGCCCGTGCGCGCCCAGCCGACGAACGTGCCGTTGTCGAGCTTGGCGATCTCGTCGGCGGCGTAGGTGACGAAGTAGTGGTCGAGCGCCTGGTTGTAGAACTCGACGACGGTCACCGGCGTGCCCGCCGACGGTTGCGACGCCTTCACCGCCGCCGCCGCGTCGAGGATGCCGTAGCCCCATGTGTAGTTGGGGTTGGCCGGCATGTCGGGCGTCGCGCCGTTGTACACCGGCAGGTTGGTCGAGAACGCGTTGGTCTGCACGCCCGCGAAGAGGCGCTGCTTCGCCGACTCCGGCGTCATCGTGGGATCCTGCTGCAGCATCAGCGCGACAGCGCCGCTGACGTGCGGGGTCGCCATGCTCGTGCCGTTGTAGAAGTGGTGCACGCCGTCGGCTTCGATCCGGCTCTGTGGCGACGCGTCGCTGGCCGAGATGTCAGCCGACAATGCCGCCCCGATCATCGCGCCGGGCGCGGCGATCTCCGGCTTCATCACCGGCGGGCACTTCGCCAGGTTGCTGCAGTTGCGGCGCGGCCCGCGGCTGCTGAAGTTGCCGATGTCGTTGAGCGGTCCGAACAGGTCCGGGTTGTTGACCGGGCCCGCGAGGCTGTTCCAGGAGAAGCGCGTACTGTAGGCGGCGACGCCGATCACCCGCCTGGCGCTGGCGGTGTCGGTTACGATTTCCGTCGTCACCGGCGCCGTGTGGGTGGTGAACGTCAGGTCGTTGCCGTCCTGGCCGCTGATGATCGAGAACGGGCGGCTGTCGACGGCGACAGTGGTGCCGATCAGCATCAGCGCCCACTTGCCCGCCTCCAGCGGCGCCGCGGTGGTCGATGTGATATCGATGGTGATCTGCCGGTCGTCGTTGTTCGGTTGCGGCGCGGTCGACGTGATGTCCACGCGGCCGCACGGCAAATCGAAGCCCGTCGTTTGACCCGCGTCGGTGGCGGCCGTGTTCACGTTGCATGGCCCGGCCACCCTGACGGTATAGGCGTCGCTGCCCGGATACCAGAGTTCGAGCCGGCCAGCCTTGGGCGTGCCGCCTGTGTCGAGCGGGACGTTGAAGCCCACGGTCACGCTTTCGCCCTGCACGAGGGTCCCGGTAGCGCGGAGCTTGTCGCCGGCTTCGTTGCCGGCGGCACCGACGATGATCACTCCTGGGCCGGACAGGTTGTCCAGCCCCCGTTCGAAGTTCGACGTGCCGTCGCGCGGACCGGAGTAGGAGCCGAGGCTCAAGTTCACGACCAGCGGCTTGCCCAGCGCGGTGGCCTTCGCCTTCATGTACGCGATGGCGTCCAGGACCGCGGCACCCGACGACACCGCCTTGTCGAGTGAGTTGGCGACGAGCAGATCGGCGTCCGGCGCCATGCCGATCATCCGGTAGCCGATCTGGCCGTTGCCGGTGGCCTGGCCGGTGCCGCCGGCGATGCCGCCGACGTGCGTGCCGTGGCCGCCGCTCGAAGGCTGCGTGCATGCGGAAGCGTCGCCGTTGATGGCGGCGTTGATCATGGCCGCCGAGCATTCACCGCCGTACGAAAATCCGGCGGGCGGGCCGCCGGCCGCGCCGCCCGCCCGCTGGTCCCACAGGCCCAGGATGCGTGTCGTGCCGTCGGCCTTGCGGAAATCGCGATGGCGGAAGTCGAGTCCGTCATCGACGATGCCGACGATGACACCGCGGCCGGTGCCGCCCGTCCAGTTTCCGGGCGTACCCGTGCGCAACGTGTCGGCGCGCGTGGCCGGTACGCTGACGTCCAGGCGCGTCCTTTGCGCCCGCGCCGCTTCCACCGAAACCACATTCGGCAGGGCGGCGATCGCCGCCAGCTTGTCGACCGGGATGTCGACCGTCGCGATGTTGCCCATCACCGACCGCACGACCGCGCCCAGTTCGGCGACGCCGCGCAGGTCCCCGTCGAAGCGAAGGATCGTCTGGATCAGGGGGTCGCGATGTCCGGCTTCGACGCGGCGCATCGTCAGCGTGGCGCCGACGCTGCCGACACCCCCTTGGCTCGCGCCCATCAGCGCCGCGTCGAGCTTCGAGTGCTGCTCGATGGCCGCCGCTGCCGCGGGCAGGACGGCAAGTGCCGCGAAGGCCGCCAGCGTGGCGGAAAGCACACGGAGCAGAACTTTCATCGTGGACGAACTCCCCTGGTTTTCTTGTTTGACTGCGCGTGAGACCGCACAGCGGACGCCAGGTCCGCAGCGGGGCGGGGGCAGTGTGGGCCCCAACCCACCGTGCGCGCAAGATAAACGAATTGTCGCCGCGGCTTTTCTGTCGGCCACTACCGTATCGCGGGCGCCGGCATCCTCGCCGACGGCGCTCCGGCCTTAAGGCTTCGCGCCGATGACGCGCAGCAACTCGTCGAATTCGACGGGCTTCACGAGGTGGAAGTTGAAGCCGGCCTCACGGGCCGCGCGCCGGTCGTCCTCCTGGCCGTAGCCGGTGACGGCGACCAGGCGCGCATCGGCGAGGTGCGGCAGCGCGCGCAGCCGGCGCGCCACCTCGTAGCCGTTCATCTTCGGCAGGCCCAGGTCGAGCAGCACGGTGTCGGGTGGATTGGTGACGGCGCTGATCAATGCATCGGGACCGTCGTGGACAACCAGGACCTCGTGGCCGAGCATTCGCAACAGCGCGGCAAGACTGTTCGCCGCGTCCTCGTTGTCGTCGACGACGAGTATCTTGCGCGCGCCCTTCGAGGGCGCGGCGGCGGATTGCCGCGCGTCCTCCGCGCCGGCATGCTGCGACAAGGGCAGCGTGACGGTGAACTCGCTCCCCTGGTCCGGACCCGCGCTCGTCACGCCGATGGTGCCGCCGTGCATCGTCACGATGCGCTTGACGAGGGTCAATCCGACACCGAGTCCGCCTTCGGCGCGGTCGAGCGCGCGGTCGCCCTGGACGAAGAGTTCGAACACGCTGTCCATCAACGCCTTTGTCATGCCGAGGCCGTTGTCGATGACGCGCAGCACTGCGATCGATCCCCGCCCCAGCAATTCGAGGCGCACGCGCCCGCCCCTCGGCGTGTACTTCGCCGCGTTGGTGACGAGGTTGACGACGACCTGCGTGAGGCGCGTGTCGTCGCCGTCGACATGCAGCGGTTGCTTCGCCGGCTGCATCTCGATCGTGTGCCCGTAGCCCTCCACGGCAGGACGCACCGACTCCACGGCCGCCTGCACCAGCGCGTTCAGTTCCAGCGGCTCCTTGCGCATCCTGATCTTGCCGCTCGTGATGCGGCTCACGTCCAGCAGGTCGTCCACCAGCCGCGACAGGTGCCCCACCTGGCGGGCGATCAGCTGCGTGTTCCGCTCGACTTCCGGGGATGTCTCGGTCTTCTCGAGTATCCGGACGGCATTGCTGATCGGCGCGAGCGGATTGCGCAGCTCGTGTGCGAGCATCGCGATGAATTCGTTGATGCGCTTTCCCTCCGTTTCCAGTTCCTGCACGCGACGCCGCTCCGACAGGTCGCGCACGATGGTCGCGAAGCCGCGCAGGGTGCCGTCGCGGTCGCGTAGCGCGGTGATCGTCGACTCCGCCCACAGTCTTGTGCCATCGGACTTGAGCCGCCAACCCATGTCTTCGGCATATCCCGCATCGCGGGCATTGGCCAGGTGCTTCTCGGGCCGGCCGGCAACGACGTCCTCGTCGATATAAAGCAGGGATAAGTCACGTCCGACCACTTCAGACGAGCGGAAGCCGAGCACGCGTTCCGCGCCGGCGTTCCAATTCATCACGACGCCATCGGGGTCGACGAGGAAGATCGCGTGACCCTTGACCCCCTCGACCAGGAGCCGGAAGTGCTCTTCGCTTTGCCGCAGCAGCTCTTCATGGGCACGGCGGTCGGTCAGGTCGCGCGTGATCTTGGAAAACCCGATCAGCTCGCCCTTTTCATTGTGCAGCGCCGTGATGATGACGTTGGCCCAGAAGCGGCTGCCGTCCTTGCGGATGCGCCAGCTCTCGTCCTCGAAGCGTCCCAGTTCGCGCGCCCGCCGCAACTCCTCGTCCGGCCAGCCTTTCGCGAGGGCGTCGGCCGTGTAGAACCGCGAGAAATGTTGGCCGATGATTTCACTGGCCGCGTAGCCCTTGATGCGCTGCGCGCCCTCGTTCCACGTCGCGATGACGCCATCCGGATTCAGCATGAAGATCGCGTAATCGCGGACGCCCTCGACCATCAGGCGGTACGCGTCGCCGTCGTAGGGTTGCGGGGCGCCCGCCTTGCGTTCACCCGTCGATCGGCCGTTCATGGCGGGAGTGTGCGCCGGGTGATCGGGGCTGGACAATGGGTGTCAGTCCTACATGGCGGGAACACCGGGAAGTGCCCGCCGGCTTAGCGGCCGGGCTACGGCAATTTTTCGCGCTACAGGTGCCGTTTCGAAGGTTCGGAAGCCCGGCTCCCGCGCGAGCGGAGTGCCATCGAGGGCCAATCCCGGTAGACGTGCAACGGGGCGAAGCTCGCGACGCGGGCGGCGTGGGAGCGCGTCGAGCGCGCCATTCCGCGGGACTTAACCGCGACGGCAAGTCAGTCGAGGCGTGTGATCGCTGCGTCATCGTCGCGAGAATGCGCGGCGGCACGATGACCGGGTTCAATCGGTCATCGCGCCGCTTCGCTCTGCGCGGCGTGTTCACGGCGCGGAGCCTGCGTTCGATGCATCGCGCTTGATGGCGCAGCGCTTGGGCTCGCGAATGAACACCGGCAGGCGGATGCCTGCACCGCTCGATCGAGTCCGTGCCTACTTGAACGGCTTGTCGATATCGTTGCGCTGGCCTTGCGATTGCAACTGGGTGAGTTCCTGCTGCTTCAACTGCGCGGGTGAGCGCGGTCCGCTGCCGGAGCCTGTCGTTGCGCATCCCGAACAGAGCAGCGCGACTGCCGCGGCCATTGTCAATGCGTGACGCGCTTGCAGATTCAACATGACGTCTCCTGTGATCGTGGGTTGACCGGCGTCAATTGTAGGTAGGCGTCCAGGCCACCGCGACCCGTTGGCGACGAAGTGACGATGAGCACGACGAACCCGCCGCGTGGCGGATGAAGCGCGGCGGACGTTGGCGTGTGGCGACGACGGCATGGTCACGCAGGGGGACTTTTCGCGCGGTGCGTGCGCTGGCTGACGACAATCGCGAACGCGCGCACCTCGAGATTGCCGGCGCGCGACCAAGAAAACGGCCCTGCGTTTCCGCAGGGCCTTATCTTTAAATGGTGGCGAGCCAGGGACTCGAACCCCGGACCAAAGGATTATGATTCCTCT
>JBDTNR010000016.1:0-16724 GCA_039933655.1 Betaproteobacteria bacterium
CCGAAGGAGGCTGTGCGCCCCCATTGGGGGCAGCGAACGAAGTGAGCGTGGGGGTAGTTCATTCACGCTTCCTTTACAAGAGTTACAAAGTTGCTGTGGATGCTCGTTCCGCCCATCAGCGGGTCCGTGACGTACTTCGTCGTGAGTTGCGCGGCGTTGGCACCCTTCATGTACGCGCGCGTCAGCATCTTGCTGGTGTGGCCGAAGCCGTAGACGAGATAGACGCAGTCGGGACGGATGCGCTGCGTGGCCTTGACCCGCACGCGGTTGCTGACCACGCCGTCCTGGTTCCTGAGCTTTACGTAATCGCCGGACTTGAGCCCCGCACCGGCCGCGGTCACGCCGTTCACCCACACCTCGTTCTCGGCCATCATGTCGTGCAGCAGCGGATTGGTCTGCGTGCGGCCGAACGTGTGCATGGGCGCGCGTCCGGTGATAAGCGGGAAGTAACCATCCGGCGCCGCGGGGGGCGCCGTGTATTTCGGCACCGGGTCGAAGCCGGCCTTGGCGAGCTGATCGGACCAGAACTCGACTTTCTTCGACGGAGTGTCGAACGTGAGCTCGAGCCCGTCCTCGACGGTGATCGGCTGCTTGGCGCCCATGATCACGCCGTCGCGCTTGAAGTCCGCCCAGCTATAGCCGGACTTCTCGATCCGGTAGGCCAGGTACTCCTCCATGTCCTTGAACGGCATGCACTCGGGAATCCCCAGCTTGTTCGCGAGCTGCTTCGCGATCCACCATCCGGGCTTCTGCTCGGCCGGCGCGGCGACGACCGGCTGGCGCAGCGTCGTCCATCCCCTGCGACCGTAACCGCCGCCCAGCTCGTCGTAGCGTTCGAGAAACGTGTCCTCGGGCAACACGACGTCGGCGTAGCCGGTGATCTCGCTCGGCAGCGTGTCGACGACGACCAGCAGGTCGAGGTTGTCGATCGCCTTCAGCGTCTCGTTGGTGTTGGGGAGCGCGTAGAGGATGTTCGACGAGTAGACGAACCAGCCCTTGATCGGGTACGGCTTCCCCGTCAGCGTCGCGTCGCGGATGCTGGTCGTGATGCCCTCGTCGGCGAACGGGAAACGCGCGCCGTCGGAACCATCGGCCTTGGGCTTGTCCGATTGCGGATACTTTGGCAGTGGATACGGCGCGATCTTCATGCCGGCGGACAGGTAGAGCCCACCCTTGCGGCCCCAGTTGCCGAGCAGCGCGGACAAAAGCGCGATCGCGCGGCTGCGCTGCGTGTCGTCGCCGTTCCAGACCACGCGCCGGCCCGGGTGCACGATCGTCGCCGGACGGTGGCTCGCGAACTCGCGCGCCGTCGTGCGGATCAGGTCGGCGTCGATGCCGGTTTCCGCGGCCGCCCATTCGGGCGTGTACGCCTTGATCTCGGCGGCGAACTTGTCGAAGCCGTGACCGTACTTCTCGACGAACACGCGGTCGTACCTGCCCTCGCTGACCATCACGTTCATCCACGCGAGGAGCAGTGCGAGGTCGGTGCCGGTCTTGATCGGCAGCCAGTACTTGGCCTTGCTCGCGGCGACCGAGAAGCGTGGATCGACGACGATGATCGGGATGCGCCGCTCGACGGCCTGCGCGAACTCCTGCACCTGCGAGTTGTGCATGTTCTCGCCCAGATGCGAGCCGATGAGGACCAGGCAGTCGGTGTTCGCGATGTCGGTCGGCTCGGGCGAGCCCAGCCCGGCGCCGAACGTCAGCGCGAAGCCGACGTCGCGCGGACCGCGGCACTGCGCGTACGACGGCCCGGCGAAGTTGATCGCGCCCCAGCTCTTCAGCACATGCTGGAAGAAGCGCTGCCCGATGCCGTGCGTAATGGCGGCGACGGCCTCGGGGCCGTGCTCCGCCTTGATCTTCTGCATCTTGTCGGCGATGTACGCGAACGCCTCGCCCCACGTGACGGCCGTCCACTCTTCCTTGCCGCGCTCGCCACGGCGGATCAGCGGCTTGCGCAACCGGTCGGAGTCGAAGTGCGCACCGACCGAGCCGGTGCCGCGCGGACACAGCCGGCCGTGGCTTTGCGGATCCTTCGGGTTGCCTTCGAACTTCCACAACTTGCCGTCGCGCACGTCGGCGATGCCGCCGCAGCGCCAGAAGCAGGTGTCGCACATCGTCGGCACCATCCTGACGGTGCCCGGCGGCGCGTCCGCGGCGACCGCCTGCGTCAGCGCGTCCCAGTGGGTGGCGGCAGCGGCCGCGCCGAAGGTGGTGGCTGAAATCTTGAGAAAGCGTCTGCGGGAAAGGTGTTCCATGGGCCCGGTTCGATCGTGGATAGATTTCGACTTCGAATCGGGAGCGTTGGCACCGCGCTTCCGGCGCCCGTAACGGCTGCACCGATCACAGCCGTATTGCACCGCAAAATGACTGCGCGGGATTTGACGTGTGTCACATTGGAGTCGTGTTGTTTAACTATATGGCGATAAAAGTAAGCAATTGTGTCCGGCCGGCCGCGGCTTCGGATCGTCGTGATACACGATGCCGCGGCATCGCGGCGGCGGACACGGACTGCGCGGGAGATTGCGTCAGAAGCGCGAGACGGGCATCGGAACGTCGGCGCGGCGCCATGCGGCACGCGCCTGCGCCTCGACTGCACCCGCTTCGTCCGTCTGTCCCGACCGGCGCAGGGCCAGGGCGAGGCCGGCAAGCGACCAGCCATTGGCGGGATAGTGGACGAGATCCTCGCGGTAGACGCGCTGCGCGTCGCTGTAGCGACCTGCGGCCAACAGCGCCGCGCCGAGGGCATGGCGCGTCGGCGCAAGCCACAGGTGCGGCTCGTCGTACGCGAGGCCGTCCTCGATCGCGGTCGCCTGCGCCAATAGCGCCACCGCATCAGGGGGCCTGCCTTGCGCCACAGCGATGTCCGCCTGCAGCGTGAGCTGCGCGATCCGCACGAGCGCGGCCGCGGCGTTGATGTTCTTGACCTTGGTTCGCGCTAGCGCGGGATCGGCGGCAACCGTATCGAGCCGCGCGAGCTCGGCGCGCGCCTCGGGGACACGCCCGGTCTTCGCGTACGCGGTGCCGCGCGCGTAGTGCCAGATAGCACGCGGATAGGGCTCGTTGCCGTCCGGCGGCAGCGTGTCAAGGAGCAGCGCGCGCCACTGCCCGAAACGCACCTGCGCGAACAGCGGCAACACCGTGTACTGCTGCAGGATGCCCGTGCTGCGGTCGCTCCCCGCCGGCCCGCATGCGCTGGGATACGCGGCCTGCGCTGCCGCGAGCGCTGCGCGGTGCCGGCCTTCCATCGCGGCCGACGCGAACAGGAAGTGATGATTGTGGGCGACGTACCCTACGCGGTAGGCGCGCTGCGCATCGACCTGTTCGAGGTAGGCGCGGTCGGCGGCTATCGACACTTCGTTCGCACTCGATGCGTCCGCGTAGCGTCCAACGCGCATGTAGATGTGTGCGGGCATGTGCAGCAGGTGTCCTGAGCCGGGCGCCAGCGTCGCGAGCCTGCCGGCGCTCGCGAGCGCACGCTCCGGATGCGGCGAGCTTTCCATCACGTGAATCCAGTAATGGTTCGCGCCGGGATGATCGGGCGCCTGCCGCAGCGCACGCGCCAGCAGGTCGGTGGCGGCACCGGCCCAGGGCTTCGCCGAGCCGTCGGCCTCCCACCAGTCGTAGGGGTGCAGGTTGAGTTCCGCTTCGGCGGCAAGCGTCGCGATCTCGGCATCGTTGGGAAATTGCCGCACGAGCGCGCGCATCTTCGCCGCGTATGCCTCCTCGTCGACGGGCGCCGAAGGTTCGGGATGGCGGGCCGCGAGCGCCGCGATGAGGGCGCGGTAGCGAGGCGGCGCGGACGCGGCATGCGTCTTCGCACGCTGCAACGCGTCGGCGACGGCGCGTCCCGCCGCCGCGTCCATGTCGGCATTGATGTTGGGGCCTTGCGCCCACGCGAGCCCCCAGTAGCACGCGGCACATCGCGGATCGGCGAGCGCGGCCGCGGCAAACGAGCGCGCCGCCTCGGCCGGATTGAAACCCCAGGCCAATGTCATCCCCTGCTCGAAGTAACGCCGCGCGAGCGCCGACGAGGTTCCCGCCGCGGGATGATAGGGACGCAGGCCGGTCAGCAAGGGCGCGCCGGACACCTGCGGCGCGTCTGCCACGGTAGGCGGTGGCGCAGCCATTGCGGACGCGGCAACGAATGCCGCAAGGAGCGCCGCGGCCCTGCACCCCGAAGGCCACCGCCATCCCCTTCCTGGCGCGCCTCGGTCCCCGCGACGATTGTCTGCACCCATGCGAATCGACGTTAGCACATGCTCGGCCCGACCTTGGCTCCAGCGCGCAATGTGTAACGCCGCCGGTTGCAGGTCGCGCGCAGGGTGCGCGCGGACGATCCGCGGGGGAGGGGGGTATCCACCCCTTGTGGGTAGTAGGGCCATTACCCAATCCGGTTATAGACGCCCGTCCGGGAAAGACAGCCTAATGCAAAAGTCCCATCCCGTTGTGCGGGCACGGATGGCTCGCGGCGGCTCCGCGCCAGGAATCGGCGAGGCTGGCGGCTGCGCGCGCCGGAGCGTGTCCAACAAGAAACCTGGAGAACTCGAGCGTGAATTTCGACAAGGAACTGGATGCGCGCGGGCTGTCGTGCCCGCTGCCGATACTCAAGACGAAAAAAGCGCTGAACGATCTCACGTCCGGGCAGGTGCTGAAAGTCTTGGCCACTGACCCCGGTTCGATCAAAGACATGCAGGCTTTCGCGACTCAAACTGGTAACCCGTTACTGTCGTCGTCGGAAGAGAACAAGGCCTACGTGTTCTTCCTGAAGAAGAAGTAGTCCCGCCGAACAAGGATTCGCCCCGGCCTGGCTGTGCATGTTCGCCCGCCCCCGCCTGACGGAAAGGTCACTCCATGGAAACGCAAACAATACGGAAACCCGCGACCGCGGCCGACGCCGCGCTCGACCGCGCCATCAGCGAGCGCATAGACGCGCTGCTGGACGAGCGGCTCGAGGCGAAGCTCGCCGAGCTCAAGGCGGCCAGGACGCCTTCGATGACGATCATCGCCACCAAGGGAACCCTGGACTGGGCGTATCCGCCCTTCATTCTCGCCTCGACGGCGGCCGCGCTCGGATGGGACGTGTCGATTTTCTTCACGTTCTACGGGCTCGAGCTCTTGAAGAAGGACTTGCGGAAGCTGAAGGTAAGCCCGCTCGGCAATCCCGCGATGCCCATGAAGATGCCGATGGGTCCGGCGTGGTTCAAGTCCATCCGGTGGAACATTCCGAACGTCGTGCAGTCGGTGATACCCGCCTACGAGGCGTTCGCGACCACGATGATGAAGAAGACGATCAAGAAGACCGGCGTCGCGGGAATCGACGAGCTGCGCAGTCTCTGCGTCGAGGCTGGCGTGAACCTCATCGCCTGCCAGATGACGGTCGATCTCTTTGGCTACAAGCACGACGAGTTCATTCCCGACGTCAAGGAGTACTGCGGCGCCGCGACTTTCCTGCCGATGGCGAAGGACGCGGACGTCTGCCTGTTCATCTGACGGCGGCCGGCAACGAGCACGCGACGCACGGCGTCGACGCAACAAATACCAAGGGGAGTCAACGTGAAGAAAACCAAACTGATACTGGCGCTCATGGCTGCTGCGCCGTTGGCCGCGCAGGCGACCGACGGCTATTTCGCGAACGGCTATGGCATGAAGTCGAACGGCATGGGCGGTGCCGCGGTGGCCGTTGCAATGGAGCCGTTCGGTGGCGCCGTGAACCCGGGTGCGATGTCGTTCCTCGACAACCAGTGGCAATTGGGCGTGTCGTGGTTCTCGCCCGACCGCAATGCGTCGCGCACCGGGTCCGGACCGGCGAACATCGATGGCTACGTCGACAGTGGCAGCAAGAATTTCTTCATTCCCGAGTTCGGCATCAACTGGAAGTACCGGCCCGACCTCGCGTTCGGTTTGACCGTCTACGGCAACGGCGGGATGAATACCGACTACGGCGGCGGGCAGATTCCCGGGCAATCCGCGTGCGGCCAGTTCCGCGGTGGGCAGGGCGCGCCGTACAACATGCTGTGCGGCAGCGGCAGCCTCGGCGTCGACCTGATGCAGTTGATGATCGCACCGTACGTGTCATGGCAGTTCACGAAGGGCCATTCGGTCGGCATCACGCCGATCATCGCCTACCAGCGCTTCCAGGCGGAAGGCTTGCAGGCGTTCGACAATCCCGGCTTCTCGTCCTCCCCGGGCAATGTGACGAACAACGGTTACGACGATGCGTGGGGCATGGGCGTGCGCGTCGGCTACATGGGCCAGTTCACCGAGCAGTTCGCAGTCGGCGTCGCCTATGCGAGCAAGATCGGTATGGGGAACTTCGACAAGTACAAGGGACTCTTCGCGCAGGAAGGCGCCTTCGACATTCCGTCGAACTTCACCGTCGGCCTCGCCTTCCGGCCGACGAAACAGTGGCTGATTGCGCTCGACTTCGAACGGATTTTCTACGACGACGCGCCGTCGGTCAGCAACCCGAGCGCATGGGTCGGGTATTGCCCGCCGCCCCCGATGGGTGGCGGCCAGCGCCAGTACTGCCTCGGCGGCGACAGCGGTGCGGGCTTCGGCTGGCAGAACGTCGACGTCTGGAAGATCGGCGTGCAGTACGACATCAACGACGCCTGGACGCTCCGTGGCGGGTACAACCACACGGACAACCCGATTGGCCCGCAGGACGTCACGTTCAACATCCTGGCGCCGGGCGTCGTCGAGAACCAGTGGTCGGCAGGCGTGACCTGGAAGATCGACAAGGTCTCCGAGATCACCGGCGCGTTCATGTACGCGGAGAACAACTCGGTTACCGGCCCCAGCCTGCTGGTCGGCTTCGGCCTGCCGCCGTCGACGAGCGAGACGATCGCAATGAAGCAATACCTGCTAGGGATTGCCTACAGCCGCAAGTTCTGACCCCGTCCCGCCCCGGGTTGCGCGGGGCGGCGATCGGTTGACCGACACGGCGGGCGCATCGTTGCCCGCCGTGTTCATTCCCGGATACCTCAAGGAGACATTCGATGCGCACTGCCTCGTTGGCCGCCGCGCTGGTCGCACTCGCGTTCGCCGGTCCAGTCGTTGCCGCACCCGTGCTGATGTCCGCCGACTGGGCCAAGGATGCCTGCGACGCGTGGAACAAGGACCCGGTCCTCACCGACAAGCTCGTGGAGAGCGACTGGGTGAAGAACGACAAGGGCCGCGGTTTCAAGGCCATGCAGGTCTACCGCTCGAACTGCGGCGACAGGCCCACCGCGGAAATGCGGATTTCGCTGAAGGACGGCAAGGCCATGTGCGTCTACGGCGGCCTGCCCGAGACCGCGAAGCTCGACAGTGACGCCGACTACGTGATGAAGGCCGAGACTGCGCGCTGGATCGAAATGGGGAAGGGCGAGTACGGACCGATGGCGGCGATGATGTTCGGGCGCCTGGGATTCGAGGGCCCCAAGATGGAGGCGATGGGCAACATGGGGCCGTTCGGGAATTTCCTGCTGCTCGTCGGCAAGGTGCCCTCGGAGTCCGTAGCCTGCCCGGCGAAATGAGCTGGCGGGGTACCCGTTAAAGCGCTACGGAAATGCGTGACGGAGAGTCTGTCGTTCCCGCGAAAGCGGGAACCTGGTCACCTTCGTCAAACTCCTTCACGCTTGACATCTACAGTGCCGTCGACGAGGCCGCCGCCAGCGCCTCGATCGCACCCTCGGCGCCGTCTTCGCGTTGCGCAGCGAGCGCGACGATCGTGTGCGCAACCCGCTGCCAGTGCGCCGCGCCGTCGCCGATCGCGGCGCGCAGCGCCGGGTCGCCCTCGCCGTCGCGCCAGTGCGCGTACGCTGAGGCGATGCGCGGAAACAGCGCCTGCCGCTGGCCCTGCAGGTTCGCGATCCAGAAGTGCAGCGAAGGCGCGGCATCGCGCTCCAGCAGCGTGGGCAGCGTGACGAGGCAGTCGGCGAGGTGGTCGCGGACGGCGCGCACGAACAACTCGGTGCGCCGCAGGGTGAGGCTGGCCAGCATGCGATCCCAGGCGGGACCGAGTTCGCGCCCCGCCGCGCACTCGCCCAGCTCGTGCAGGATGAGCGTCTCGACTTCGGCGTCGGCCATGCGCGCGATGGCGTCGTCGGGCGCGGCGGCGAAACCGTTGCCGTCGAGCGCGGCGCGCAGCGAGCCGTCGGCACGCCTGCCCATCCACGCCTCGGCGCGCTCCCACAGCCAGCGGCGCAGCGACTCCGTGCGCACGTAAATCGTGCCGTCGCGCGAGGCGGCCGGCGCCGCCGACAGGTCGCGCGCATGCTCGCGCCCGGCGACCAGCACGCGCACGCCGTCGCGCCACTCCTCGCGTTCGAGGGTGGCCACGAAGAACTGCGGCTTGCCGAAGCGCCCGATGCCGGCGCCGTAGACTAGCCCGTGACGGGCCAGCGCGCGATTGGCGCGCGTCACGTCGTACGGATCGGCGGCGAAGGTACCCAGCGGAAGCGGCACGTGGGCCGCTTCCTCGAGCGACGACCACAACGCCTCGCGCTCCGTCATCCAGGCGCCGACTTCGGCCTGCGGCATCGGGGCGCCGAACGCGATGCCGCGCTCCCAGCGGTAGAGCTCGCGCATTTCGAGCAGGTACGTGCACATCGTCATTTCGCGCGCGTGACGCGCGTCCGAGATGTGGCAATTGGTGCGCACCGCGGCGACAAGCCGGTCGAGTTCCGGCGTCACGGGGGGACCTCCCGCCGCCGGCGGCCCTGCCATGCGGCAACCCCGGCGACGATCCCCGCCCACGGAAGGTCCGAAAGCGCGCCGTAGCGATCGCCGGCGGCGGCGACGAGCGCGTGCACGTCGCGGGTGTCGCCCGCATCCAGCGTGTGTGCGAGCGCGACGAGACCGCCGCACTGCAGCCGCATGGACATCGCGTGGGGCAATGGCCCGTCGCGGCGGCCCAACTTCAACGCGAACGCGCAGCGCTCGCGCAGCATGCCGAGCAGCGTCGCGCAATTGGCGCGCGCGACCGTGGACCCGCAGCCGATCGCCTCGCGCTCGGCGAGCGCATGGCGTGCCGCGAGGCCGCAGTCCGCGCATCGCGCCAGCAGCGCCTTTTCGAACACGCAGGGTTGCCGGTCGATCGCGCCGCGGACTGCCCGGAACGCCGATTCATCCACGGCAGGCTCCGCGGCGGCTATTCGTCGCCGACCACGCCGGGCGTCGCCGCGCGCACCTGGTTCAGCAGGTCTTCCGCCTCGAGCTCGCTGTTGGCAAAGACCATCCTGACCGTACAGCCCGCGGGGAGGTCGGCACTCGCGCGCAGTTCCTTGGTACGCGCCGACGCCGCACGAAACGAATCCTCGCGTCCCGCGGGATCGAGGCGGCGGACGGGAAAGGCGAACGTGCGATAGATGAAATAGGGCATGGTGTTGGTTTTCCGATGACGGCATCGAGCCGATCTTCGACCGTACTCAAAAGTCGCCATAGCGCTTGAGTGCGCGCCGGCGTCCGGGACGGCTTTTCTGGATGACGACACCCCGCACGTGGGTGAGATCGGGCAATGCGGACTCGGCGTAGGCGGGATTGAGCGCCTTCAACGTCCAGCCACCCGCATTCGCGACGAGCTGGCGCAGCGTCCATTCGCCGTCGACCTGCGCGACGACGAACGAGCCGTCCTTGGCGAGCCCGTCGGGCTCGACGACGATGACGTCGCCCTCGACGAACTCGGGTGCCATGCTGTCGCCCAGCACGAGCAGCGCGAATGACTCCGCGCCCGTGCAGTCGCCGGCATCGGCTTCAGCCACAACGGGAATGATCCTGTGCGTCGTCATCGCGTGCGTCCCGAACGCGCGCGGCCTGCACAAGGCGAGCATGCCGGATTCATTGGACCGCCACGTAAATCTGCCCGGCAGGCACGCCGGCAAGGCGCAACGCGTCAGCAGCCGCATCCACGAAGGGCGCTGGCCCCGCGACATACACGTCGCACGCGGCCAGTGGACGCGCCCCGGACATCTCGCCGACGAGACGAGTCGCACCCGCCGCCGGATCGGCGTCGGTACAGGGCACGTAGTGGAACTGGTCGAACGCCGCGGCCCACGCGCGGCACTGATTCGCCAGATAGTGCCCGTCGGGGCGCGTCGCGAGCCAGCCGAGCGAAAGCGATTCGGCCGCGTCGACGGCCATTGCGTGCTCGATCAGGCTCTTGATCGGCGCGAAGCCCGTGTCGCACGCGAGGAACGCGAGACGTCGCTCACTTTCCCAGAACACGAAGTCGCCGACCGGGCCCGCGAGGTTGATCGTGCTGCCAGTCGTCAGCGCGCCGTCGAACAGCAGCTGCGCGAACGCGTCGCTGCCGTCGCGGCAAATGTGGAAGTGCAGGTTGCGCTCGTCGCACGGGCAGCTCGCGATGGCGTACGTCCCCTGTGCCTCCGTGCCGCCGGCGGCGGCGCTCAGAGTCACGCTCTGGCCGGCGAGGAAGCGCAGCCGCGTCGTCCGCGGCGTCTGCAGATGCAGAAACAGGGTGTCCGCGGGCATCGGCTGCACGCTGCGCACGCGGACGGCGATCTGCTGGTCGGGAATGTCGCCCGGCCCGTGCGCCTCCAGCGTCTCCAGCACGAGTTCGCTCGAGGCCGCGGAGTGCATGCACAGCAGCACGTGGCCCTGCAGACGCTCGGCCTCGGACAGCGGATAGTCGTGCGGCGCGAGCTTCGTCACCTCGCCTTCCACGACGCGCGCCTTGCACAGGCCGCAGGTGCCGTTGCCGCAGCCGTAGTTGAACTTGAGCCCCGCCTTGAGCGCGGCCTGCAGCAGCGTGTCGCGTCCCTCGACGAAGAACTCGTGCCCGCTGGGCCGGACGCTGACGTGTGCGGACATCACCTTGAGCATGTCATCCATGATCGCGATCGGGTCGGCCGTTTCCGTGGCCAGCACGTCGGCGAGCCCGCGTTCGAGGAAAGCGCGGAGTTCGCGCAACGTCGGTTCCGGCCGGGCGTCCGCCTCGGCGTCGATCCGGTCCCGCAGCGCGACCACGAGCTCGTGATAGCGCGAGAGGTGCCGGCGCGTGTCGGCGAGTTCCTGGCTCTGCGCGAAAAGTCGCTGCGCCAGGACCTCGCGGCCGGGCAGCGTCCGCTCGAACACTCGCCGGCCGAACGCCTCTTCCTTCAGACGCGCCACGCGCTCGAACGCGCCGGATTCCTCGAGCCTCATCTGCGGATAGAGCGCCAGCAACCCGGCGGTCGAGACCATGCCGTCGTTCGCCGGCAAACGGCCATCGCGTATCTCGCGCTGCAGCTCGCCGCGCGGTATGCCGATCAGCCGCGCTGCCCGAGAAAGGGTCAACCATTGCGTCATCCGCTCCCCGCGCGCGACCGGCCGCGCATCGGCGCATCATGCGCGCGGCGGCCGGCGCGGGCAATTGTCGCGGGAGGGGACGTTGGGCAACTCGGACTGCGGCCCTGGGGAGTGTTGCCGATCATGCTGCACTGGCCGCGATGCGGTCCCAATACCGCGCGCGATAGATGAGCCGCGGATGTCCGGGGTCGTCGACGAAGCCGGTGCGATCGTGCAGTACGTTGTTGCACAGCAACCCCATCCCGGGCCCAAGCGTCACGCGGTGGATGTAGGGGGAAGGGCCGGCGAGGATTTGCCCCAGGCAATCGACCGCGTCGCGCACCGCGCCGTCGGCCTTCCATTCGATGCTGCGCGTGCGCGCCGTGTAGCGCATGTGCAGCGCGCCGCTTTCCGGGTCTACCGAAAAGACCGGCCCGGTCTCGGCGGGCCGGATGACGCCTGCGTCGTCGGTGCGCGCCGGAATGGTCATCGCGTCGGGCTGCAGGAGCGCCGCGGCGAAGTCCGGATTGGCGTCGCGCAGCAGCACGAACGCGATCTCGTGATCGAGCAGCGCATTCTCGCCGCCGCTCGCGGCCGGGTTCACGCAGTGGAGGACCATCGCGCGGATCCGCCGGTCCTGGGGGTTGTAATAGCCGTCGGTATGCCAGCCGATCGGGCGGTTCGTGTACGGAATGAATTCGCCGCGTCCACCGTCTCCCGTGACCGTGACGCTGCTGATGCCGTCGTCGTCGGCGAGCCAGTTGTGGTCGAGGCGGGTGAGGCCGAACTGGCGCCCGAGGAGTCGCGGCAAGTCCTTGTCGGGACCGGTTTCCTCGCCCGCGTAGATCACCATGTTCGCCCGCGCGCAGCGGTCGGCGAGCGCCGTGCGCTCGTCCCGCGTCAGTGCCCGGGGATCGCGCACCGGCACCACGAGTTCGGCCAGGCCCGCCGGGTAGGCGGCGAGCTTCGCCGCGCGCCATGCCTGGTACGCGTGGTCGTGGCGCGGGTCGAACGGTCCGGATGCCGAGGGCAGCCGCCCCGGACTCGCCGTCGCCGCTGCGGCGAGGTCATTCACCGGTGGCACGCGCGCCGCGCTCACGCCGGCGCGGCGTTTCGTCGAGCAGTCCCGCCATCGCGCGATGCAGGTTGGCGGCCGCATCGGGGGCCTCGACCTCGATGACCTGCGAGATCGCCCAGGTCCGGTCGTCCTCGCTCATCAGGTCGGCGACACGGTGTCCGAAGTACCGCAGCAGGCCATATTCGGGGCCGGCGTCGTCCCACGCGAACTCCGCGCACTCCAGAGCGCACACGTTGACCTGCGCGATGTACCGGTGCTTCACGTCCGCGGGAGTCGTGGCGCCGAGCAGATCGGCTTCGTTCTCGGCGAGGATCGCGCCTACGCGATTGGCGATCGCCGTGGTGAACGCGACGCGCCACGCCTCGTCGCCCCGGCGGTGCGCGAGACGGTCGGCGCCAAGGGTCAGGAACGTCAGGAACTCCGCCATGAAGGCGAAATAACGCGAACCCGGTGGCAGGTCGAAGCGCGCGGCGCGCATCGTCTTCAGCGAATTCTGCGCTATGCGCCAGACGATGAACGCCGCCGCGCCGGCGATCTCCTCCGGCGACTTGGGCCGGCCTTCCTTGAACCATTGGCTCTTGATGCGCATCAGGACTTGCCGATGTAGAACTCGAACTCGCCCGGCCCGATCTCGTCGGTCTCGAGCAGTTGGTAGCCGGTCGCCTTCACCCAGTCGGCGACGTCGTCGGCAATCCCCGGACAGTTGCTCACGAGCTTCAGCGTTTCCCCGGGCTGCATGCTGCCGAGCAGCCTTTTCGCCTCGACCACGGGACCCGGGCACACCACACCGCGGAGGTCGAGCACGGCGTTGGGCGTCACGTGCCGCGTGCGGCCGCGCTGGAGGTAGTACGCGTGGCTGCCGTCCGGACGCCGCTCGGTGCGGACGATCCTGTTGTCGGTGTACTTGGTCCAGGCGAAAAGGTCGTCCTGCGTGCCGGGGCAGTCGGACAAAAGCAGCAGCACCTCGCCGGGACGCAGGTCATCGACGATCTTCTTGGCGCCCAGCAGGGGCGCGGGGCAGCTCGTGCCGCACATGTCGAGCGTCACCGTTGGCGTAGTCAGCGTGTCGTCGCTCATCGTCGTTCTCCTGCCGCCGGCGCCACTGCGCGGCGGTACTGCGGTCAGTAGCCGCCCTTGCCGAAAGGCTGCGGCAGGCCGGCGACCTTGGCACCCTGCTTGGCGGGGCCGGTCGGAAACAGGTCATACAGGAACTTGCTGTCCGCGTCCGGACGCAGCGCCTGGAATCCTTTCACCATGTTGCGAAAATTCGGCGAATGTCCGTTCGCCTGATATTCGTCGCGCAAGTAGCGGATGACCTCCCAGTGCGCGTCGGTCAGCACGATGCCCTCCGCAGCGGCGATCGCGAGCGCCGCCTCGTCCCGGTAGTCTGGTTCCAGCAGATAGCCTTCATTGTCCGTCGCGAGCTCGTCGCCGTCGACCACGTATCCCATCCCACCCCTCCCTGTCGTTTGACTGGGCGCCGGATGTTCCGGCACCAACGCTGGTCATTCGTCGACCAAGACGATAGCCTTTGCGGGAACGAATACCCCCCACCCCAGGCGGCGATCGCTGCCGATGCCCTCGCACTGGATCCGCATGGAGTCCGCCGGTCCGAGGCCGTGCAGCGCCAGTGCAAATCCGGCGATCTTTCTGCCGCCCGCCTCGCCGCCGCGGCGGCGCCCCGAGATGTACCGGGCGGCGACGCCAATCCGCTGCAGCGTGTCCGCGATGTCCGCCTCGAACGCCCCTTCGTCGCCGGCGCCGGAGGCCACGCGCTGCGCGGACAGCGTCGCGCTCGGTCGCAGCGTCCGTGCCGTGCCCGCGCCGACGTGCAGTGCGCTGTCGCCGACGTCGAGCGTGGCGTGCTGCAGAAGCAGCGCGTCCGGCAGTCGCGCCGCCGGCAACCGCAGCACCAGCTTGGCGCGCTGTGCGAGCAGCACGACACCATATTCGGTCGGCGTGGTGCGCAGCGGATGGATCGCGGCCAACGCCTCGCCCGGGAGCCACGTAAGGAGCGCTTCGACGGCCCGCAGCAGCGGCCAGGCGTGCTCGACCGGGAGGCTCGTTCCCCTCACGTCGAACGCGACGTCGACGACGGTCCTATCGATTTCCGGCACCGGCAGGTCCGAAACAGTCCCGCGCGCCGTCAGGCGCCCGGTTCGGACGCCGCGGGCGGCTGCGCATCGGCCCAGCGTAACATCGCCGTGCCCCACTGCCGCGCGGTCGCGGGATCGATGTCGAAGATCGTGAATCGCGCCCTTTCGCGGATGCGGATCCGCAGCAAACTCATGCCTCCCGCGTCATGCACGACATCCTGCAATTCGATCGCCTGTCCGCCCAGGGGCACGGCCAACTTTTCCAGCGGGGTGATCTGCATCGCGGTCCGATCCGTCGTTGCGGCAGGCAAACCCGGCCGTCACTTCTTCAGCTTCATGATGCCCACTGCATTCATCAGAAGTTTTTCGAACACCGGTTCCGTCGTCCCCGACTTCATCTTGTGCATGAAGTACTTCTCGAAGGCGACCTTGGCCAGGTGCACCCACTTGCCTTCGGCGAACCAGTTGACGTTGCGCGGCGGAATCTGGGGCAGCGCGACGAACGCCACGCCGGTGTCGCCGAAATCGGCGAGGCAGACGGCGTTCCACGTCGCGCGCGTGTCGGCCTCGCGGCCGTCGAGCGCGGCGCGAATGTTGTGCGCGGCTGCCGTCACCATCGACTCGATCATGTAGCCGGTCTTCGGCGCACCGGTGGGCACCGGGGTGGCCTCCACCGGAGGAATCGCGACGCACACGCCTACCGAATAGATGTTCCGGAACTTCGGGTTGCGCTGGAACTCGTCGATCAGGATGAAACCGCGCGGGTTGGTCAGCCCGTCGATCCCGAACACCGCGTCGACACCCTTGAACGCAGGCAGCATCATCGAATAGCGGAATGGGAGCTCGTGCTCCTTCCTGGGCTTGCCGTCCTCGTCGTGCTCGGTGACGAACATCTTTCCCGGTTCGACGCGGGTCGTCTTCGCGTTGCAGATCCACTTGATGTGGCGTTCCCGCAGCGCCGATTCGAGCAGGCCTTTCGAGTCGCCGACGCCTCCGAGTCCCAGGTGGCCGACGTACGGCTCGGCGGTGACGAACGTCATCGGCACCTTGTTACGGATCTTCCGCCGCCGCAGGTCGGTGTCCATGATCATCGCGAACTCGTACGCGGGACCATAGCACGACGCGCCCTGGGCGGCGCCGACCACCACGGGCCCTGGGTCGGCCACGAAGGCCTGCCAGGCCTTCTCGGCTTCGACCGCGTGATCGACGTGGCAGATCGACTGCGTGTGACCGCCGGCCGCGGCGGGCCCGAAGCCGGGTATCTCGTCGAACGCGAGCTTCGGGCCGGTGGTGATTACCAGGTAGTCGTAGGCGACGCTGTTGCCATCGTCGAGTTCGACCCGGTTCTCGGCGGCGTGCACCCGTTTGGCGCCGACCGGGACGAAATCGATTCCCTTCCGCTTCAGCGCGACGCTGATGTCGATCTCGATGTCGCCTCGCGTCCGCCAGTTGACGGCGACCCACGGATTGCTGGGCACGAAGTGGAAACGCGGGTTGTTGGAGACGACCGTCACCTTGTCGTCGCGCCTGGCCAGTGCCCGCATTTCATAGGCCATCGGCATGCCGCCCAAGCCGGCCCCAAGAACGACGATATGTGCCATGTTCGAAACCCTTGCGCGGCCGCGCGACGGTGGGGGTGGCGGGCGGATGCCCGGCGGACTGCGGGCGGCGCAACGCCGGCCTCGCAAAGCAGACTGCGTATTGAGCGAGTTTCCGGGACCTGCCGTCCATAGCCACGGGGAGTTATGGGCCAATACTCCCTATGGGTGATTTCAATCCCCCGCCATCGGGCTTATTCAGAGTAACCGGCCGGAGTGATGGCGCACCAGACGGCCGCCGCCTTAAAATCACGGGCGGCCGGCGAGTGGCCGTTCCGGCCGCCGCACTGCATTTCCATGCAAGTCGTGTAGAGGAGGAAAGTTCCATGGCAAAGCCGATGTATCCGACGCCCATGCTCGACCAGCTCGAGGGCGGCCCGTGGCCGAGTTTCGTCACCGGCTTAAAGCGTCTCGCGAAGGACAAGGACTACGTCGTCGACCTGTTGGGCCAGCTCGAACTCTCCTACAAGACCCGCAAAGGCTACTGGAAGGGCGGCACGGTCGGCGTGTTCGGCTACGGCGGCGGCGTCATCCCGCGCTTCACCGAAGCCAAGGGCGCCGACAACAAGCCGCTATTCCCGGCCGCCGCCGAGTTCCACACGCTGCGCGTGATGCCGCCTGCCGGTATGCACTACAACACCGACGTGCTGCGCAAGATGGCCGACATCTGGGAGAAGCACG
>JBDTNR010000017.1:0-16370 GCA_039933655.1 Betaproteobacteria bacterium
AGCACCGAAGCACCGAAGCACCGAAGCACCGAAGCACCGAAGCACCGAAGCACCGAAGCACCGGACGTCGGGCGCCGAGCCGCCATGCCCGCTCCCTCTCCCCGCAACGCGGAGTGAGGGGTGATGGACTCCCCTCCGGCGCCCCTTACGGTTCGAATTCAACGACCGATACATCGAGATCGATCTAGCGTGACAGGTGATGCGGCACGCGCCGGCAGCGACATCGCTCCATTCCAGCGTGATCGTGCGCCATTCGAGCACGCGGCTCAGGTAGAGCACAAGCGCCACGGCGCCGATGCCGCTCCCCTGGATGGTCAGTACCGTAGCAGGTGCGCTCAAGGCGGCCGACGACACCAAGACCATGGTCGAAGGGCAGATCGTGCGCAAGGTCGACAACGAGCGCGACGAGTTCAACGCTGCCACCGGCACCGTCAAGATCGATATCGACAGGAAGCACCTGCCGACAAAGGGCCTGGAGCCGAACGCCAAGGTGCGCCACAACGAAGTCGACGTCATCAAGACGGGTGTCGAGATCGAGGTGAAGAAGGTCGAAGTGTTGGGCTTATCGCTGTGAGTTCCTCGAAGGGGCGCCTGCGGGCGGCCGTTTCGTTTGACACGCCCGCCGCGCGCCGCTAGCGTGTCCGGATGCTCGATTGGTATGCGCGGATGTCCGCCAACAGCGGCCCGGCCTTCGTTCCGGCCTGGACGAATGCCGACGTGGTGGTCACGGCGCTTGTCGTGTTCACGGTCTTCTACCTCGCGGCTACGATGTTCACTGTCCATTGGCCGACCGATGTCGCGTTCCTGTCGCTGGTTGCCGGGGGCGCGCTGGTGACCTGGCCGGCGATGGTCGCATTGTCGTTGGCCGCGGTTGTGGTGGCCATGGTGGTGAGCATTGCGCATTCCATCGTTGCGCCCAGGCGCAGCGCGCGCATAGCGGCCGAGGCGGATGCGATTGCCAAGTTGGCGGTCGCGGACTTTACGCGCGACATGGGCGGGCGCGACCGCGGGCAGCGGCCGCCGTGATCGACGCCGCGCTCGGCTATTGGTCGCTCGTGATGCGCGCGACCGACAGCGTCGCATTGACTGTAGCGCTCGTCCTGTTCGCGGCCATCCTGGCCGCGGCGGGCGGCTTGGTGAGCCCAAAAATGCGCGTCTACGGCGCACTGGTGGGCGGCATGCTCGTCAACGTGTACGTCAAGGCGACGGGTGGTGGATTCGCCGCGGCGCTGGCGGCGATGCTCGTCACCACGATTGTCGGCTTCGCGCTTGGCTCCACGCCGTTCCTCATCCGGCTCCTGCGGCGCGTCAGGAAGTAGGTGCGCACATCACCACGAGATCGGGTCCGTCGCCTTCGGCGAGCCAGCCCTGCGCGACCATCGCGTCGCGCACCGCGCGCTCGGTCATATAGCGATGATTGGCGTCGGGCCGGTTGCTGAAGACGCGATACACCGGCGTCGTGTTCGCGGGACACACGCCGGCGGTGGGCAGGATCATGTGCATGAAGCTCGGATCTTCCAGCACGAAGCTCGGATTGGCAGTGCCGGTAGCGGCGCACTCCGCCGTCCCGCGGCCGAAGAAGTGCGAATCGCCGAGCGCGGGCGGAATGTAGTAGCGGCAGATGGCCGACAAGCCCGGGATGTCCTGCCGGATGGTGATCTTGTCGTCGGAGCCGGTCTGGGCTTCGAGACGCAGCGGGACGAGGGCGAGCAGCGCGACAAGGATGGCGGGGATTGACGGGCGGGGGTGCACTTGACATCCGGGAAACGAAAGGCCGACGATCCGCGAATCATAGGCGGGTTTATGCTGGTGCACACATCACCATGAGATCGGGGCCGTCCCTTCGGCGAGCCAGCCCCAGCCTCTTCGACCGGTATGCCGTAGCCGGGCCGGCTGATCATCTCGGCGTTTCGCCGACCACCCGTGCCCCATCGAGCGGCGAGGTCCGCCGAAGGCGGGACTTTAGCCGGACGCTGCGTCACAATCACGCCATGAAAAAACATCAATTGTTGTGTCTCCTGTTCGCAGTGAGCACCTCGGCGCACGCGCTACCCGCCTGCTACGAGCTCGACGCAGGCTCCGTGTTCCAGGTTTGGGCTATCACGGACTTTTACAGCTGCGACTCGCCATACCCCGACGAGCAAGTGACGACGCACGCGAAGGTAAAATTAGTCGACCGACCGTTGTCCTATTTGCTCGACGAGAACCAAAGAATCTTCGGAAGGGAGTCACCGCACATACGCGCGCAGCTCGCGCCAAAGGTGGCCGCCGCCGCACAGGGCGGAGGCGTGCGCGACGCAAAGTCCGATCAGTCGGGCCGCTACCTTTACGTCGCCTCCAACGCCACCAACAATGTCTCGGCTTATCAAGTGGACCCCGGTACCGGCGCGGTGACCGACGTGCCGGGCGCGCCGTTCCCCACCGGCAAGAGCCCGGCGGCCATTGCGATTCATCCGTCCAACCGTTTTCTCTACACTGCCGACTTTTCGTCCGACACCGTATCCGCGTTCAGCCTGGACCCCGCCACCGGAGCGCTCACGGCGATCGGCACCATCGCCACCGCATCGCTTCCCGGCTCGATGGCGATGCACCCGAGCGGCAGGTATCTCTACGTAACCTCCGCGGTCAGTCCGGGCACGTCGGTCGTGCAGGCCTATGCAATCGACTCCGACACCGGCGCGCTGAGCGTGTTGGGGAGCCCGGTCTCGCCGCAGGCCATTCCATTCTCGATCGTGATCGATCCGCAGGGGAAATTCGTCTACTTCCTGGGCAAAGGTATCGAGGCCTTCGTCGTCGGCGCCACCGGGGCGCTGACGCGTGTTCCGGGAATCGCGTTTACGGCGTCCTTCGGACAGCTTGCGATGGCACCCAGCGGCAGGTTCCTCTACGCACTGGACCCTTCGACGAGGAAGCTTTCCGTGTTTGCCATCAACCGCACGACGGGCGCACTGACCGCCATCGGCGGCTCGCCGTTCGCCACGGGTCCCAACCCGACATGGGTAACCGTGTCGGCGACGGGTCAATCGGTGCTGGTGGCCGACCCGGACTCGCTCCTGAACAACGGCACCGATGCGATCTGGGTGTGGTCGGTGGACGTAGCCACGGGGGCGCTGACCCACTACCCGGGCTCGCCGTTCGCAGCGCAAGGCACGGAAACGCCCGATGTCATCGCGGTCAACGTCGTCTCGCGCAAGTCATTTGCCAAGCTGGGTGCCGACTATTCGAATGCGAATTTCAAAGCCGTGGGCGGCACGTCGCCTTACAGCTGGTCGATCGCCGGTGGAGCATTGCCGCCCGGATTGACCCAAAACGCGCAGACTGGTGCCGTTTCCGGCGCGCCGACGCAAAACGGCACGTTCGACTTCATGGTCAAGGTGGCAGACGCGACGGGTCAAAGCTTCGTGCTCGCCGACTTCATCACAGTGAACGACACGGGCTTACCTCCGGGCGTCACCGCGCAACCCACGGCTACCGTCGTCGAGTTCTACAACCTGTCGCTCGATCACTACTTCATTACCTGGGCTCCGGGCGAAATTGCGAAGCTCGATGCCGGAGACGTCATCAAAGGCTGGACGCGCACGGGACATTCGTTCAAGACGTATGCAGTGGCGCAGTCCGCGACGTCGCCGGTGTGCCGCTACTACATTCCGCCGGCCTTGGGTGACTCGCACTTCTTCGGCCGCGGGACTTTGGAATGCGGCCGCACAGGAAGCAGCAATCCGAGCTTCGTGCTGGAAGATCCGGCCTTCATGCAGATGTTCCTGCCTGTGAACGGCGTCTGCCCGGCAGGAACGGTGAAGATCTATCGCGTATTCAGCAACCGTCCCGACGCGAATCATCGCTACATGACGGACACAGTGATTCGCGATGAAATGGTTGCGAAGGGATGGCTGGCCGAGGGCGACGGCGCGGACCTTGTCGTGATGTGCGCGCCGTAGCGAGCGTGAAATCGACAGTATCGCCAGGCCGCCGGGGGCGTCCGTTCTGGGCACTGCAAAGGGTAACGTCACCGTACTCTAGCGGCACTCAAGCGCGACCGACGACCACGGCGATGCGCTGCCGAACTGCGATCCGCGCGGCGCCGCGCCGCGCGGATCGCAAACTTGCGAGGCCCTGCGCGGGCGGCGTCAGATCCGCTGGTGGATCGCGGTGACGAACAGCCCTGCCGGAAGTACCGTGATCGAGCGCAGTTCGCGTCCGTTGTCCACGATGACCGCACGCTCCTGTAGGGTCGCGGTCGGGGCTGGGTGGAACACGATGTCCACCGTGCAGTCGTCGTTGACCTGGTACGTTCCCGTCCCGTAGCGGTTAGGGACGTAGCCAGTCACCGAATTCTTGACGTTGTCCCACTGCATCACGCCGCCATTGCCGTCGTACACGCGGATGACGACGCCGATGATCTCCTGCGTCGAACCGTCGGGCAGCGTCAGCTTGCCCTGTAACTGGGCGGCATAAGTCCCGCGGACCAGGGAATCGCTGCAGTAGCGGCGCGTGTCGTTGTCCGCCAATGCACTGGCCGACATGAATGCCGCCGCGGCAGCGATGATCCAGCCCCATTTCGTCGATCTCGTCATGCTCTGCTCCCTCGTGAGTAGATGACCTGTTTGCGCGGAATGCGTCAGGTGCCGAACTGGCACGTTGCAGCCAGCGATGCAAGCGTAGAGTGCCGCCGGCGGACGAGCTTGGGATTGCGACGGATCGGGTGAAATCGGGACCAGGTGCGGCGTTCTGAGGCGCGAGCGCGGTGCCGCGGACCGCGGCTGCAGCTGCCGGAGGCGATGCGCGTACGGCTTGCTGACCGGCAGCGTTTCCTTCCGCTGCCTGCGGCACAGTCAGGTGCCCGCGAAAGTCGCGAGTGACGCCCGCGACGGCGTAGATGTTCACCGGCACGTTCCGTGGCGAACCCGCCGGCTATTGGAAAGTGTAGCGAACGCCCAGGTTGAACTGGGTGCCGGTCGCGCCGGAGTACGCCCAGTTGTAGTCGTAATTGACGCCCGCGCCCACGGCGCCCGGCGCCCGGCGCGAACGGCGCCATCCGGTTGAAGACGTTGATAATCGAGCCGAAGACCTGCCAGTTCCTGAAGCCGCCGCATTGCGCGGACAGGCCGAGCATGGTGAACGACGCCACGTGGCAGCCCGGCGTGTCGAAGGGTCCGACGCATGTCCTTCCGACCACAGGCGCAAAGCCCTGATACTGGATGGCCTCGTAGTCGTTCACGTAGCGGACGGTTCCCGTGACCGTGAAGGGGCCGCGCGTCCAGCCAATGACGAGGCTGGCGCGATCCTGCGGCGTGCCGGCGGCGCTGCCGACTGACACTGGGCCCTGCGTGTCGGCGTAGTCGTAGGTCGTGCCGTTACCGAAAGACTGCGAGTAGTTGAAGATGTGCGTCCACGCGAGCTCCATGCGCAACGACCCCCATTCGCCCAGCCTCTGCTGCCAGACGACGTCGAGGTCGACACCATCCGTCTGGAAGACGCCGGCGTTGAGGTACCTGGAGCCGACGACGAGGATCGTTCCGGAGTTCGGTATCCCGGGCAGGTCGTTCGTGTCGCGCACGACGGGCAGGCCGGGAAATGCCACCGGGTTGTCGACGATCGCCTGCCACTCGGGTGCCGCGATCTGGCCGTCGGTGCGAAAGCGCCAGTAATCGAGCGTGGCGGAGACTCCGGGCAGCGGCTCCCAGACGACGCCGGCCGTGTAGCTGGTCGTCGTTTCCGGACCTGGCGACAGGTTGCTGGTGATCGCCGCGACGTTGAGCGCCCTCTCATCTCGAATGGGATCGTTCACCGATGTACGGTACGTTGCGTTCGAGTACCCCGCCTCATACAGCCCGGGTGCGCGGAATGCCGTCTGCCACGTGCCGCGCAGCGCGAGTGCCGGAAGTGCGTTCCACTTGATGCCGACCTTGGGGTTGGTGGTCGAGTCAAAGTCCGAGTAGTCGTCGAAGCGAACGGCGGCCGTCAACTCGAGGTTGCGCAGCAGCGGCGCGTACAGCTCGGCGAACAGCCCGTTCACGATGCGGCTGCCCGACACCGTCGTGTACCCCATGCCGACGACGTTGCCGGTTTCGGTCCCCGGGATGCCCGGGTTGCGCAACTCTTCCTTGCGGTACTCGTAGCCGACCGCGAGGGCGATCTGCCCGCCGTCGAGCCCGTAAAGGTCGCGCGAGGCCTTGGCGTCGACGACCGTGTTCGCGGAGAACGTCCCGTAGGCCCGCTGCGGGGCGATCCACTCGTACACGGCCGGATCGTTGAGCGATGCGTTCAATCCGACGCGATAGTAGCCGTACGGACTCCTGCCGGCGAGCCCGGCCAGCAGGCTGTCGTACGAATAAAGGTGCGACCACTCGCTGTCCGTGTCGCTGCGGATGTACAGCGCCGCGACGTCCCAATCCCATCCGCGCGTCGTACCTTTGAGGCCGACCAGGTAGCGCTGGGTGCCCGTGTCGAACGACGTCGTCCTGCCGCCGAGCGCAGCGTCGGCGTAGCGCAGGCGGGCGACCTGGTTGTTAAGTCCGAACGGATTGTCGGGGTGGCCGACGTCCAGGTGGAATTTGAACGACGAGACGACCGACGTTGATGCAGGGTCCGGCCAGACGTCCGACACGAACGGCGGCGAGGCGCGAGTGACCGTTGCCACGTGGAAATACGACGCCTCGGCGTGTGCCTCGACGTCGTCCGTCACGCGCAACGTGCCGCGCGCGAGGACGTTCACGCGATCCACGGACGGCTGCAAGTCGGTGAAGCCCTTGACGTCCCAACGGCAGTACGGACCGTCCTGGTCCGGCGGAGCGCAGGCGCCCGGCAGCAACTGGTACGCGCCGATCGATGGACCGTTGGGGTTGGTGGCACTCACGGCAATGACATTGCCAAGCAAGTTCGAGGCGGCGTTTGGCGGTCGACCCGGCCGCAGGTCAGGCAGTCCCATGCCACGCAGTTCGTTGGTGCCCATGTACGCGCGGCCCTTGCTGGTCGGAATCGCGTCCTGCTTCTGGCCGTCGATCGTGGCGAACACGTTGTAGCGGTCCTTGGTCAGGTCGCCCATCCCCATGTTCACGGCGCCCTTGAACTGGCTGCCCTGGCCGTTGGTCGTGGTCCCGGTGGTCGCAGTGGCGGTGAGGCCGGTGTACTGCTGGCGCAGGATCACGTTCACCACGCCGGCGACCGCGTCGGATCCGTAGATCGCCGACGCGCCGTCCTTCAGCACCTCGATTCGCTCGACGGCGTCGAACGGAATCTGCTGCAGGTCCACATACGGCGCGTGAGCGTCGTCGGCGAGACCGAAGTTGGCGAGACGGCGGCCGTTCAGCAGCACCAGCGTGTTGTTGGGGCCGAGCCCGCGCAGCGAAACGGCGGAACCCGACGCCGAGAACCCGTTGGTGAACGACGGGCTCACGCTGCCGTTGTTGTTCGCCGTGATCTGGCGCACGACGTCGGAGATGGTCTGCAGCTCCGAGGCGAGGATGTCCTCGCGCGTGATCGTCTCGATCGGCGCCGCGGTCTCGGTATCCGCACGCTTGATGTTGGTGCCGGTGACGGTGATGCGGTAATCCTGCGCCGTCGCGTCCTGGCCGCCGAACACGGCGGCACCGACCGCCGCGGCGAGCCTCGTGCGTGCAGATGGCACGGCCCGCGCTCCCTTTGGTTCGCTGTCCAGTGCGGCTCGAACGTCCGCTACATGCCCTTGAAGAGGTGCGTGTACGACTCGCTCACCGGCAGCGATTCCCGACGGCTCTTGAGCTTGACGCTCAAGTGCCCGCGGATGTCGCGGGTGATGCCCGCCATGAAGTTGATGTTCACCAGCGTGGAGCGATGGATCTGCCAGAACACGTTGGGATCGACGACTTCCGCGAGTTCGCGGATCGGGCGCCGGATGAGCGCCTCCCGGTCCGAAGTTATCACCGTCGTGTACTTGTTGTCGGCCCGGAAGTAGCAGATCTGCTCGACGGTGATGATCGACGTCGTGTCGCCCTGCGTCGCAGTGACCCAACGCAGGTATTCCCGACCGCTGCGGGCCTTGTCGCCCAGCAGGCTCAGGATGCCGTCGAGATTCGCCGGCCGTTCGCGCAGCCGGTCCTTCAGTCGTGCCACCGTTTCGGCGAGGCGCGCGGTGGAAAAAGGCTTCAGCACGTAGTCGACGGCGCCCTGCTCGAAGGCGGCGACCGCGTACTTGTCGTATGCGGTGACGAACACCACGTGGCACTTGCCGCTCGCGAGGCGCGCCACTTCGAGCCCGGTCATTCCGGGCATCTGGATGTCGAGGATCAGCACGTCTGGCAGGTGCGCGGCGAACGCTCGCGTCGCCTCGATGCCATCGGCGGCTTCGGCCGCGATCACGAGCTCGGGCCACAACGCGGCGAGCCGCGCCCGCAGCTCCCCACGCAGGACCTCCTCGTCTTCAGCGAGGACGGCGGTCGGTGCGCTCATAGGGTACCTCCAGGATCGCCTGACTACGGTCGTGCAGCGCGGATTTCAGGCTCAACGTACCGAGATCGCCGTAGATCGCGGCCACCCGGTCGCGGACCTGCGCGACCGCCGGCGTGGCGTCGAAGGGTGCGAATGCGGCAGCGGGACCGACGATGGTCACGAGGATCCGATCGCCGTTGGCGGCTGCCGACACGAGGATCGCGCACACTGCGTCGCGACCGGCTTCCACCGCATGCCGAACGAGCGGCAGCAGCACCATCGGCGGCATTCGCGCGTCGAGTGGTGCCTCGGGCGCGGGCATGCCGACGAGCAGCCGGTCTCCGGAGCGAATGCGCATGATATCGAGCCACGTCCGCACGAGCTCCAGCTCGACGGCGAGCGAGGATGTGGATTCCTCGATCGCCGGCAACGCGGCGCGCAGGTGCACGATGAGGTCGTCGAGGACGCGGGCGCCCAGTGCGGGTTGGCGATCGTAGAGCGTTTCTACGTCGGCCAGCGTGTCGAACAGGAACCGCGGCTCGATCCGCGCCTGCAACGCGACGAGCCGCGCCTCGTAGGCCCGGCGGGCGAACTGCACGCGCTCGAGCTGCCGTTCGTGCAGGATTCGGGCGCTCCGCGCGGCGTCGTGCCAGTGCATGTAGCCGAGGGTCGCGAAGAGGCCGGTGAGCATGAAGGGCGGCACGCCTCCCCACGCGCGATCGAGCGTGATTTCCGTTCCGGCGCCGAGCAGCCACGGGAGGAAGATCACGTTCACCAGGACGTAGGTCACTGCCGTGCCGAACGCGCCGGCGGCGGCGAACACCACCCACCCGGGCAGGCGCGGCGCTGTGGCGCAGGCCGCGAAGGCAAGACACGGCAGCAGCAGCACCGCGAGCGCGGTGCCGCTGACCAGGCCCCACAAAAAATTGTTCCACCCGTTGGACAAGTAGGCCAGCACGGCAGCCACGCCGTTGACGGAACCAAGTGTCGCTCCGAGGAGCGCGGCTATGCCGAACTGCCGCCACGACAGCGTGCGCAATGCCCGGCGCACGAAACGCAACGGCGGCTCGACCGCTGGATGTGGAAGCTCCGCGGACGCTGTTATCGGCGTCACGCGGCTGCTTCCATCGCCGCGCCTGGCAAGCGGAGGGTCGCAATGGCGCCGCTCTCCGGCCCGGCGACCAAGGTCAGCTCCGCCGCGTCGCCGAACGCCGAGTGCAGTCGCGCACGGATGTTGGCGAGCCCGACGCCCGTGCCCCACGTGTCCTGCAGGCCACGCCCGGTGTCGAGGACCTCGATCACCGTCCTGTTGCCTTCGGTGCGCGCGCTGATCCTGACACGGCCCCCCTGCGACAGCGGGCTCAGCCCGTGGACGATCGCGTTCTCCACCAGCGTCGACAGCATCATCGGCGGCACCGGGAACGCGTGCATACGTTGCGGAACGTCGATTTCCACCGCGAGTCTCGGTCCCATGCGAATCCGGTGCACGTTGAGGTACGCCACGGCAAGCGCGAGCTCCCGCCCGAGCGTCGAGTGCGCCTCCCGCAACACCGGCAGCGACGCGGTGAGGTACTGCGTGAGATGGCGCAGCATAGCCTTGCCGGAAGCGGCGTCCGTTTCGTACAGCCGCCGGATGCTGGCCAGCGTGTTGAAGAGGAAGTGCGGCTCGATCTGCGCTTCCATCACCTGCAGCCTGGCCTCGGCGCCCTCGCGGTCGATCTCCTCGCGGGTCCGCTCTTCTCGCCGCAGCGCGGCAACCGAATCGGTGCTGCACTTGACGTAGTAGCCGAAGGCGGTCGCCGTCGCGCTCAGCACAACATTGTCGAGAGTAACTCCAGTCAAGCGCAGCACGCGGACCACCGCGTCGTCCTGTGCCAACACACGCACGATTGGCGATTGCGGGAACAGCAAGGGAAGGGTCCAGGTGAAGAGTGCAACGCCGACGGCGCAACCGAGCACGATCGCGGCGCCGAGCCAGACGACCTGGCGCCAGCCTTGGCCGGGCCCGCGGTTCGCCGCCGCGACGACGGCGAGCAGGGCCGGTGCGAAGGCAATCCATGTGAGCGCGTAAGTCTTCGCAAGGCCGGTGGCGACCGGCATGACTCCGCCGCCCGCGAAGATTGCGTTCATCGCGCCAGGTCTGCTCAGCGCAAACACGATGAGTACGAGGCAGAAGACGCCGAACCGCGGCCACGTGAGGCCGGCGAAGGTCGTCGCGAGCCAAGGTGGCGCCGCACGCATTGGAATGCTGCCGTCGCGCGGCGAGTCGGAAGCGGCGGGGGCGCGGGGGGGTGAGCTCATGGAGGCGGCAGCCCGGCGCCGCGGTCGCGTGATGAGCGCAAGGTAAACATGTTCCGAACGGTTCGTCCAGACCCAAGGGTAGCGTGGGCAGCCACCGGTTCGTCCGGACGTCGACGAATCCGGAGAACTCTGGCGTGAGCCCGGCGGTTTACGGCGCGAACGCGCCGGCTGGACGGCTCGGGGGATCCGGTTGCTGGCGGCCTCGAGGGCCACCGCCGGACGTGTGCCTACATCTGCTTGAACAGGTGCACGTAGTTCTCGCCGACCGGGAGGGTTTCCTTGCGGTCTTTCAACCGTACCTGCAGGTGGCCGCGAAAGTCGCGGTTCACGCCGGCGATCGCGTTGACGTTGACCAGCGCCGAGCGGTGGATCTGCCAGAACATCTGCGGGTCGACTTCCTCGGCAAGCGACTTCAGGGGCCGCCGGATCAGCGCCTCCGAGTCGGCGGTGACGACCGCTGTGTACTTGTGGTCGGCGCGGAAGTAGCGGATCTCGTCGACGGTGATGAGGCGCAGCGAGTCACCCTGCGCCGCCGTGATCCAGCGCAGGTACTCCCTGCGCTTGGCCAGCGTCGTCGCCAGCGACTTGAGTATTCCGTCCAGGTCCGCCGGCGGGCCCGACAGTCGCGCCTGCAACCGCATGATCGTCGCGTCGAGGCGCGCCGGCGAAAACGGCTTCATCACGTAGTCGACGGCGCCCTGTTCGAACGCGGCCACCGCGTATTTGTCGTACGCGGTCACGAACACCACGTGGCAGCGACCGCTCGCGCGCTGCGCGACCTCGAGTCCTGTGCGGCCCGGCATCTCGATATCGAGAAACAGGATGTCCGGCGCGTGCCGCGTCAGCGCCTCGCTGGCCATCAGGCCGTCCTCCGCCTCGGCGGCGATGATGAGTTCCGGCCACTGTGCGGCCAGCATTTCCTTCAGCTCGGCGCGCAGCACCGGCTCGTCTTCAGCGAGGATGGCCGTGGGCGCTCTCATGGGGTATGTCCAGGGTGAGTGTGCTGGTCCGGTCGGCGTCCGCGCCGAGTTCCATGCGCGCGGCCGCGCCGTAGAGTGTGTGCAGGCGATCGCGGATCCGCGCGATGACGTCGCTGCCCGCTTCGCCGGGTCGGAACGCCTCGCTGCCGGCGGACATCACGATCCGCAGCGTGTCGCCTGAGCGGCGGACGGCGACGCGCAGCGACGGCGGTGCGCCATTGGCCGCGAACTCGTCCCGCAACGCGTGATCGAGCAGCGGCAGCAGCACCATCGGCGGCATGTTCGCATCCTGCGCGTCGGCACAGATCTCGAACGCGAACGAAAGCGCGCCGGCGCGGCGCATTTTCTGGATGTTGAGGTACGCATACGCGAGCGCGCATTCCTTGGCGACGATGGAGGTCGATTCGCGCAGGTGCGGCAACGCCGCGCGCAGGTAGGCGATCAGCTCGTCGAGCAGCCGCACGGCCGTCGCGGGATCGGTCGCATGCATGCGCTCGACTGCGGCGAGGGTGTCGAACAGGAACTCGGGCTCGATACACGCCTGCATCGCCTGCAGCCGCGATTCCAGCGTCTGCCGCTGAAGCTGCGAGCGTTCCACCCGCGCCGCGTGCAGGCGCGCGACCCTCAGAGCGGCGCGCCGGCGGTACACGTAACCCGCGGTGACGAACGCGCAGATCAGCAGGCTGTCCGGCAGCATGTTCGCCGTGTGCCCGCCCACCGGCCAGTCGTCCATCGTGCAGCTGCACTGGCGCAATCCGATCAGCGGCGACGTCGCATTGAACAGCAACTGGCCGAACACGGCGGCGAAGACGGCCGCGGCGGCATAGGGCGCCACCCGCAGCGGCTGCCCGATGGTTCGCGCATCGGCGATGCCGAGACCGACGGCCAGCAGCAGCATCGGCAACAGCGACTCGTAGACAAAATGCGCGGCCATCTTCCACGGATCGGGACTGCCGGAGCCGAGCATCCAGCCGAGCACGTTGGCCAGCCCCCAGACGACGCCAAAGACGACGGCGGCGGCGAAATGCGCGGGCGGAATCGCGCGCACCGCGTCGGCCACCCACGCGTACGTGACGGCGGGCGCCGTCGCCGGCAACGTTCCAGAGCGCGTTGGCGCCGTGTTCAGTTGCATACCCTCGTGCTGCGCACGCCGGTATTCGCCCATGGAGCCGCCCGGCAGGATCATGCCGCGCGCACCGCGGGCCGCGCGACGGGCAGCGGTACCTCGATCGTCGCGCTGACGCCGGCGCCCGGATGCTGGGCGAGCAGCAGGCGCGCGCTGCCGCCGTGCAACGTCGCCAGGCGGGCCCGGATGTTGGCCAGCCCCACGCCGGGGCCGGAACTCTCGGACAGCCCGCAGCCGGTGTCGACGACCTGCACGCGCAGCTTGCCGTCGCCCGCGCGTGCAGCGATGCGCACTTCGCCGCCGCGCGGCAGCGGATTCACGCCGTGACGGATCGCGTTTTCGACGAGCGTGACCAGCATCATCGGCGGGAAGGGCAGCGCTTCCAGCGCTTCGGGCACGTCGGTCCGGATCGCCAGCCGCGCGCCCATGCGGATCTGTTGCACCTGCAGATACGCGAGCGCCAGCGCGAGCTCATGCCCGAGTGTGGACTCCGCCGAGCGCATCCGCGGCAGCATGGCGCTCAAGTAGCGCGACAAGTGTTCGAGCATCGCGCGCGCCGCGGCGGGATCGGTCTGGAACAGCCGGCGGACATTGGCGAGCGTGTTGAACAGAAAGTGCGGCTCGACCTGCGCCTGCATCACCTGCAGCCGCGCCTCGGCCAATTCGCGGTCGAGGTCCACCCGCTGCACTTCCTCATGGTGCAGCCGCGCCACGGCGTCTTCCTCGCGCAGCAGGAAAAAATAGCCCAGGACGCCAGCGGCTGCGACATGACTCCACAATACCATCGCGGAGATCTCCTTCAGCAGCGTGGGGGCGTCCTTGCCGGTGGGAAAGAAGGCGGTCATCACGGTAGTCTCCACCGCGTGCCCCAGCACGAGCCCGGCGGCCGCGGCGGCCAACAGCAGCGCGATGCGCGGACCGGTCCGGGCGGGTGCCAGGTTGCCGGCGATGAGGAGGGCGACCCACACGGCACCGAAGATGGCGAACAGGTATGCGTACTGCCACGCGAAGGCGCGGACGACCTTCGCCGCCGATGCTTCCGGCATCAATGCGCGCGAGATTATGTGGCCGGTGGTCGCCACGGCCACGATCGCGCACAGGATCGCGAAGCGGCGCCACGTGAAGCTGCGGGTCGTTCGGGCGAGCCAGTCGCCTCCGCTGGTCACGGCAGCGTTCCGGCGGTGCGGCGATTGCGGGGAGTGGGTGTAGGCAGACGGGGGTTCGCCATCGGTGTACGCTCCTGTGGGCCCGCTTGTGGCGGGCGCGGAACCCGGGACGGAAAGGATGATATTCCTTCGCCACCGGACCGGTACCTGCGGCGATGGTAAGCCACGTCGGCGGCCGCGGGCGGCGATCCGACGAACCGCCCTCGAGAGCGACCAACCGCCACGCCGCCGGAACGAAGCCGCCGCCAGCCCGGCGGTTGGCGGCGCGTAGAATCGCGCGATGCATCCTGCCTTGAAAATTCTGGCCGGCGCCGCCGCCGTCGTGGTGGTGCTGCTGCTCGGCGTTGTCGTCGCGGTTTCGACCGTCGACGTCAATACGCTGATCGCGCCGGTCCGCGACCGGGTGAAGGCGATGACCGGCCGCGACCTGACGGTGCGCGGTGGCGCCCGTGTCGCGCTGTCGCTGCAGCCGCGGCTCGTCCTCGGTGACGTCAGCTTGAGCAATGCGCCGTGGGCCAGCGCGAAGGACATGGTGACGGCGCAACGCGTCGAGCTGCAGGTCGCGTTGCTGCCGCTCCTGTCGCGGCGTTTCGAACTGATCGAGCTCATGCTGGTCGACCCCGTCATCGCCCTCGAAACGGATGCGCAGGGCCAGGGGAACTGGACGTCGGCGACCGCGCCGGGAACGCTGCCGGGCGCCGCAAGCGCGCCCCCCGTACCTGCCATCTTCGCCGCCGGCAACGTTTCGATCAGCAACGGCAGCCTTACCTATCGCGACGGCGCGAGCGGCAGCGTGACCCGGGTGGCAATCGATCGGCTGTTCGTCCGCGCCCGCGATCCCGCCACGCCCATCGTGGCCGAATTCCGCGGCCGCATCGGGGATGTCCCTGTCACGCTGGAGGGCACCCTCGGTTCCGCGGACGCGCTGCTGGCCCAACGCTGGCCGTACCCGGTCAGCCTGCAGGGCGAAGTGGCCGGCCAGAAAGCGTCGATATCGACAAAGCTCAAGGCGGAAGGTGGTCGCTATTCGCTCAACGACCTGGCGCTGAAGTTCGGCGCCGATGCGCTGACGGGCACTTTTGCGGTCGTGACCGGCGGCGCGCGCCCGCGATTGGAGTTCGACCTGACCGGACCGGCGCTGGCGTTGAACGTGTTGCCGGTGCCGCTGCCGGTCGCGGCGCCGAAGGCCGCCGCTCCCGCGGCCAAGGCCGCGCCGCACTACATGATTCCCGACACGCCGGTCGATTTCGCGCCGTTGCATCTGGTCGACGCGCGGGGCCGGCTCGCCGTGGGCCGCTTAAGGCTCCCCGACGGCCGGGAATTCGAAAGCTTGCGCGTCGAGTTCACGCTCGACAACGGCAAGCTCGACCTGTCGTCGTTCTCGCTCACGCTGATGGGCGGCACGATGTCCGGCGCACTGACCATCGATGCCGGCACCGCCGGGACTGAATCGCTGGCGGTGCGGATGGAGGGCAAGGGACTTGCGCTCGACGCCATCCTCGCCGCCGCCGGGTATCCGCGCCAGGTGCGCGGCGGCAAGACCGACGTCAATGCCACACTCGCGATGCGTGGCGCGTCGCCGCGCGCGTGGGCGGCCTCGGCGACCGGCATCGTCGGCGCGGTGGTCGGACCGGCGACGCTCGTCAACACCAAAGTGGGGAGTTCGTCGACCTTCGACAAGCTGGGCGAGGCGCTCAACCCATTCCGAACGATGGATGCGTCCACCGAATTGAAGTGCGCCGTGGTGCGGCTGCAGCTCGCCAACGGTGTGGCGAAGGTCGACCGCGGAATCGCGATGGAAACCGCCAAGCTCGGCGTCGGTGCGAGCGGTACGCTCGACTTCCGCAACGAGACACTGGACTTCGCTTTCCAGCCCAAAATCCGCAAGGACATTCCGCTCGAAATCGCGTCGCTGGCGGACTTCGTGCGCGTCAGCGGGCCGTTCGCGTCGCCACAGATCAGGATCGATCCGGTCGGTTCGGCGAAGGCGCTCGCCACCATAGGCGCGGCGGTGGGCACCAGCGGCGTCTCCGTCCTTGGGCAGGCGCTGTTCGCGTGGGCGGAGGGCAAGGGCGCCGGACCCTGCGCGATTGCGCTCGGCGCCGCGGCGCCGTCCGCCGCAGCCTTGGGGACGGCCGCCAAGGCGGAAGGCGACCAGGCGCCGATCCCGCTGGCGAGCGAGATCGGCAAGGCGATCGGCAAGCTGCTGGGGAAGTAGGTGGCGGACCCCCATCCGCGGGCAGGCCGTGGCCAGCCGGCGCCCCGCCTTGATGTCGATCACGATGACGGTGCCCCGCGACCGGTTACGATACGCGGTCGGATTCCATGATGAAGCGCACTTTCCGCCGCCTGATTGCCTGCGTCGCGATGCTGGGACTGTGGTTTGCCCAG
>JBDTNR010000018.1:0-16330 GCA_039933655.1 Betaproteobacteria bacterium
GATCCTGCTGATCGAGCACGACATGAAGCTCGTGATGAGCGTCTGCGACCGCGTGCTGGTGCTCGACTACGGCAGGAAGATTGCCGAGGACACCGCATCGGTCGTGCAGAACGACCCGAAGGTGGTCGCCGCCTATCTCGGCGGCGAGGTGTCGCTCAACCTGAAGGGTGCCTGATTCAAGTGGCTGCCGCCGAACCGCTGCTCGCACTGCGCAAGCTTGAGGTTGCCTATGGCGGCATCCAGGCCGTCAAGGGCATCGACCTCGAAGTGGGCCAGGGCGAACTCGTCTGCCTGATCGGCGCCAACGGCGCCGGCAAGACGACGACGCTGAAAGGCATCTGCGGGCTGCTGCCGGTGAAGGCCGGGACCATCCACTACGCCGGCAGCAATGTCACCGGCAAGCCCGCGTTCCAGCTCGTGCGGCGTGGACTCGCGATGGTGCCCGAGGGCCGCGGCGTGTTCGGCGGCCTGACGATCGAGGAAAACCTCGCGATGGGCGCGTACATCCGCAATGACGCCGCGGCGATCAAGGCGGACATCGAGCACGTCTACGACCTGTTCCCGCGCCTCAAGGAACGGCGGCGGCAAACCGCCGGCACGCTGTCGGGCGGCGAACAGCAAATGCTCGCGATGGGTCGCGCGATGCTGTCGCGGCCGAAACTGCTGCTGCTCGACGAGCCGTCGATGGGCCTGGCGCCGCTGATGGTGCAGAAGGTGTTCGAGACGATCATGACGATCTCGGCGGAAGGCGTGACGATCCTGCTGATCGAGCAGAACGCCAAGCTGGCACTCGAAGTGAGTCGCCGCGGCTACGTGATGGAATCGGGCGAGATCACCCTTCATGGTGAAGCGAAATCGCTTCTGCACGATCCGAAGGTGCGCGCGGCCTATCTCGGCGAAGCCGTGTAGTTCTTCCAGGCACCGGGGTCAAGAGCCCGGTAGTCAGCCCGCGACGCACTTGCCATGTCCAGAGACAACTACGAAACACCTTCGCCCTCCCGCCCGCCGCGCGCCGTGCCCGCCACTCATGCACTCGCCTGGTTCGCCGAGGGGATGCGGCTATGGAAGCGCGGACCCGCCACGTTCGGGGCTATTGCTGTCGTTGTCCTGTTCGCCAGCATCGTGCTGGAGCCGGTGCCGATCGCGGGCTTCATCGCCGCCAATGTCGTGGCGCCGCTGCTCGCCTGCGGATTGCTCTACGGGTGCTTGGGCGCCGATCGCGACGGACAGCCGCGCTTCCGGCACCTGGCCGTCGTGTTCGCCGCCCCGTTGTCGGCGCAGTGGGCGGTGGTGGCCGCGGGATTCGTCGTGCTGGCGGCCGAAGCCTTTGCCGCCTGGCAGATCGCCGACGTCAACCTGCTGCTCCCGCTGTCCGATGCGGCGAGCCTGCCGGCGTCCGGCATCATGGTCATCTACGCGATCGGCGTCCTCGTTTCGCTGCCGGTAACGTTCGTGCCCATGGCGGCGCTGTTCGACGGCGAGAACGCATCGCACGCGTTCGAGCTGTCGCTGCGGGCCTTTGCGCTCAACGTCCCTGCCCTCCTGCTGCTGGCGGCGTACTCGTTCGTGCTGCTGATACTCGGGCTGGCGACGATGGGCCTGGGCCTCGTGCTGGCGTTGCCGTGGATCGCCGCTGCTTCCTATGCCGCGTGGAAGGATATTTTCGGATTGCAGAGCCCGGGAGCTTAGGGGTCAGAGCTGTGAGCTTAGGGGTCAGAGCTGTAACTATCGTCCGGGATGGCGGTCTACGCAGCGGGTCGAGCCGATAGTTACAGCTCTGACCCCTAAGCTCACAGCTCTGACCCCTAAGCTCACGCTCCGGTGGGTCGCCACTCGAAGTCACGGTGTGCCGGATCCGGCTGCTCATCGGCGACGTCCACGTGCGTCACGCGAGCGAGCGGTGGCCCGCGCCGGCACCAGGCGATGAAGTCCTCCACCGCGGGCGCCGGCCCCTGGACGAACGCCTCGACTGTCCCGCCGTGGTGGTTGCGCACCCAGCCGCTGACAGCGCAGGCGAACGCGGCCTGCACGGCGGCATCGCGGTAGCCCACGCCCTGCACGCGGCCATGGACGACGAGGAGGCGGGCGATCACGGACACCCAGGCGTCCAGGAATGAGGGTCAGACCCGCATTCATTTCGACAGCGAAGGAATGCACGTCTGACGCTCATTTTTTTCATTTTTTCGGCTGCTCATTTGCCGCGTCCGCGGCGCCACGCGAACAACGCCGCGATCGTCTTGCCGTCGGTGACACCTCCGCAGTCGAATGTCGTCAGCAGTTCATCCTCGGTCATCGTGACGACATCGAGAAACTCGCCTTCGTCGAGTTGCGCGCCCACGTGCGTCAAGCCGGTGGCTTCGAAGAGGTCGATGAACTCGGTCGAATATCCAATCTCCGGATGGATCGTGCCGAGTCGCTTCCAGGTCGCGGCGGCATAGCCCACTTCCTCGACGAGTTCGCGCTTCGCGGTGGCGAGCGGCGTTTCGCCGGCGTCGATCTTGCCCGCCGGAAACTCGAGCATCACACGGCGGATCGGATAGCGAAACTGCCGCTCGAGCACCAGCCGCCCGTCGTCGAGCACCGGGACCACCAGCACCGCGCCGGGGTGCACGACGAATTCGCGCGTCGCCTCGCCGCCGTCGGGAAGCCGGATGCGGTCGCGCCGCACTTCGAGCAGCTTGCCGGAGAACACGGTCTCGGTACCAAGTTCGATTTCCACCAGATGGGCATCGTCGCCGCTCGTCATGCCAGCCAGTCCTTTGCGATCAGGTAATCGGAATAAAGCGCGGCCTCCGGCGTGCCGGGTGCAGGCGTCCATTCATAGCGCCATTGCGCCAGCGGCGGCATCGACATCAGGATCGCCTCGGTGCGGCCGTTCGATTGCAGGCCGAACAGCGTGCCGCGGTCCCAGACGAGGTTGAACTCGACATAGCGGCCGCGGCGATAGAGCTGGAAGTCGCGTTCGCGCTCGCCGAACGGCGTATCCATGCGCCGCCCGAGGATCGGCGCATAGGCGGCCAGGAAATGATTGCCGACGCCGCGCGTCAGCGCGAAGCAGCGCTCGAAGCCGCCCTCGTTCAGGTCGTCGTAGAAGATGCCACCGACGCCGCGCGGTTCCTTGCGGTGCTTCAGGTAGAAATACTCGTCGCACCACTGCTTGTACGCGGGGTGCACCCCATCGCCGAACGGTGCCAGCGACTCGCGGCACGTCCGGTGGAAATGCGTGGCGTCCTCGGCGAATCCGTAGTACGGCGTCAGGTCCATGCCGCCACCGAACCACCAGATCGGCGCCGCATCCTCCTTCCGCGCGATGAAGAAGCGCACATTGAGGTGCACGGTGGGCGCGTAGGGATTGCGCGGATGCAGCACCAGCGAAACGCCCATCGCCTCCCACTCGCGCCCGGCGAGTTCCGGTCGGTGCGCGGTCGCCGATGGCGGCAGCTTGTCTCCCGTCACGTGCGAGAACAGCACGCCCCCGCGTTCGAATACGCGGCCCTGCTCGATCAGCCGCGACACGCCGCCGCCGCCTTCGGGCCTGGTCCACGCATCGCGGCGGAATGTCGCGCCCTCGATCGCTTCGAGGCCGGCGACGATGTGCTGCTGCAGTCCGGTGAGGTACGCGTGCGGGCCTCTGGAATCCGGGACGGTCATGGCGTGCGTGCCGCCAGCGCCCGATGCCCGATGTCGGTGCGGAACTGCATGCCGGCGAAGCGGATTTCGGCGACGGCTGCATAGGCGGCGCGTTGCGCGAGGCGCACGGAATCGCCGAGCGCGGTGACGCACAGCACGCGGCCGCCGCTGACCACCGCGCGGTCGTCCTCCCGCGCCGTACCCGCATGGAAGACGTGAACATTGGGATGCGCGACGGATGTCACGCGGTCCAGTCCTTCGATGATGTCGCCCTTGCGCGGCGCGTCCGGATAGCCGGCCGCGGCGAGCACCACGCCCAGCGCGGCGCGCCGGTCCCATTCCGCCTCGATCGCGTCGAGCGTGCCGTCGATCGCGTGCTCGAGCAGGTCGACGAGATCCGACTTCAAGCGCGCCATGATCGGCTGTGTTTCCGGGTCGCCCATCCGGCAGTTGAACTCGAGCACCTTCGGCGTGCCGGTGGCGTCGATCATCACGCCCGCATAGAGGAAGCCCGTGTATGGGATGCCATCGGCGGCCATGCCATTGACGGCGGGGAGGATCACCTCGCGCATGATCCGCGCGTGCATCGCCGGCGTGACAATCGGCGCCGGCGAATACGCGCCCATGCCGCCGGTGTTGGGGCCCAAGTCGCCGTCGCGCAGCCGCTTGTGGTCCTGTGACGACGCGAGCGGCAGCACGTGCCTGCCATCCACCATCACGATGAAACTCGCCTCCTCGCCCGTCAGGAAATCCTCGATGACGACGCGCGCGCCGGCATCGCCCATCGCGTTGCCGACGAGCATCGCGTCGATGGCGGCGTCCGCCTCGTCGCGCGTCTGCGCGACGACCACGCCCTTCCCCGCGGCGAGGCCGTCGGCCTTGACGACGATCGGCGCGCCGCGCTCCGCCACATACTCGTGCGCGGCGCGGGCGTCGGTGAACGTGCGGTAGTGCGCGGTCGGCAGCCCGTGCCGCGCCATGAACGCCTTGGCGAAATCCTTGGAGCTCTCGAGTTGTGCAGCCGCCTGCGTCGGGCCGAAGATCGGCAGGCCTGCGGCGCGGAAGGCGTCGACGATGCCGGCGGCGAGCGGCGCCTCGGGGCCGACGACCGTGAACGCGATCTGCTCGCGGCGCGCGTACGCGACGAGGTCGGGGATTGCCGTGAGCGGGACGTTGACGAGTGCGTCCTCGCGCGCGGTGCCGGCGTTGCCGGGCGCGACAAAGACGCGCGCCACGCGCGGACTCTGCGCGATCTTCCACGCGAGCGCGTGTTCTCTGCCACCGCCGCCGACGACGAGTATGTTCACGACGGAAGCCCTAGTGACGGAAGTGGCGGATGCCGGTGAACACCATCGCGATGCCACGCTCGTCGGCGGCCGCGATCACCTCGGCGTCGCGCATGCTGCCGCCGGGCTGGATCACGGCGGCGGCGCCGTTGTCGGCGACGACGTCGAGACCATCGCGAAACGGGAAGAACGCATCGGACGCAACCGCCGAGCCCGCGAGCAGCAGCCCGGCATTACCGGCCTTGATCGCGGCGATCCGGCTCGAATCCACCCGGCTCATCTGCCCGGCGCCGACTCCCAGCGTCTGCCCATTGCGGCAATAGACGATCGCGTTCGACTTCACGAACTTCGCCACGCGCCACGCGAACAGCAGGTCGTCGACCTGGGCAGCGGTCGGCGCGAGCCGCGTCACCACCTTCAACTCGGATTCGCCGACGTTGCGGTCATCCGGCGACTGGATGAGGAAACCACCTCCGACGCGCTTCATGTCCCACGGATTGGCGGCGGTGGCGCCCGCGGGGAGCGGCACTTCCAGCACGCGCACGTTCGCCTTCCTGGCGATGAGCGCGAGCGCGTCGTCGGTGTACGCCGGCGCGATCAGCACTTCGAGAAATTGCGCCGCCACGGCCTCCACCGTCGCCGCGTCGACCGGGCGGTTGAACGCGATGATACCGCCGAAGGCGGACGTGGGATCGGTGGCGAGCGCCTTGCGGTAGGCTTCGAGCGGCGTGGCGGCGATGGCCACGCCGCACGGGTTGGCGTGCTTGACAATCACGCAGGCGGGCACGCCGAACGACTTCACGCACTCCCACGCGGCGTCGCTGTCACCGACGTTGTTGTACGACAGCTCCTTGCCCTGCAGCTGCCGGTACGTCGCGATGGTGCCGGGTGCGGGCGACTCGTCGCGGTAGAACGCCGCCGACTGGTGCGGATTCTCGCCGTAGCGCATGTCCTGCACCTTTTCGCCGCCGACATGGAAGGAGTCGGGCCAACCATGCGCGACGCCGTCCGGCCCGCGTGCCGTCAGCCAGTTGGCGATGGCGCTGTCGTACGATGCCGTGTGCGCGAAGGCCTTGCGCATCAGGCGAAAGCGGGTGGTGTCGCTCAACGCGCCGTCGTGCGCCGCAAGCTCCGCAAGCACTTGCGGATAGTCGGCGGGATCGACGACGATACCCACGTGCGGCCAGTTCTTGGCGGCGGCCCGCACCATCGACGGACCGCCGATGTCGATGTTCTCGATGGCCTCGTCGAGCGTGCAGCCTGCCCGCGCGACCGCGGCGCGGAATGGATACAGGTTGACGACGACGAGGTCGATCGTCGGAATGTCGTGCGCGCGCAGCGCGGCCACGTGCGCGGGCAGGTCGCGGCGCGCGAGTATGCCGCCGTGCACCTTCGGGTGCAGCGTCTTGACGCGGCCGTCGAGCATTTCCGGAAAGCCCGTGTAGCTGCCGACGTCCGTGACCGCGAGGCCCGCGGCGGCGAGCGCCTTGGCGGTCCCGCCGGTGGAAAGGAGGCGCACTCCGCGCGCCGCCAGCGAGCTGGCGAATTCGACGAGCCCTGTTTTGTCCGATACCGACAGCAGCGCCTGGGCAACGGGAGCGGCCATGCGCGTCAGACGAGCTTGTACTTCACGAGCTTCGATCGCAGCGTGTTGCGGTTCATGCCGAGCATGTCGGCCGCCTGCGTCTGGTTACCGTCAGCGCGCGCCATGATCGACATCAGCAGCGCCCGTTCGACATGACCGATCACCATGTCGTAGACACCGGTGGGCAGTTCGCCGTCCAGCCGCTTGAAATATTCGTCGAGCGACTTGTCGACGCTGCGGCAGATCTCGTTGCTGCCGTTCAGTTTCGGTTTTTTCGTCACGCCGCCAGGGCCTCCCCCGCCCATTGTCGGTTGTTCGTCGCAGGCGCTGCCGCGATGACCGCGGCAACACGCGCGCCCCCGCCCTCTGCGGGGCGATACACCAGCCGGTCATGAGTCGCCGCCAACCGATCGAAATACTCGTGCACGACAGCGAGCTGGGCCGCGGTGCTTTCCACGGCGCACATCGCGCGCCGGAACAGGTCGCCGCCGGCCAGCGCCTCCGTGTACCACGACAGGTGCTTGCGCGCGGTGCGCATGCCGGTGACCTCGCCATAGAAGGCGTAGTGATCGTGCATGTGCTCGATGATGAGCGCACGTGCCTCGGCCACCGTGGGCGCGGGCAGGTGCGCGCCGGTGGCCAGGAAATGCGCGACCTCGCGGAAGATCCACGGGCGCCCCTGGGCGGCGCGGCCAATCATCACGGCGTCGGCACCCGTCTGCCGCAGGACCGCCAGCGCGCCTTCGGGTGTCGCGACGTCGCCGTTGGCGATGACGGGAATGGCGACGGCGCGCTTGACGGCCGTGATTGTGTCGTATTCGACGGCGCCGACGAACGCGCAGGCACGCGTGCGGCCGTGCACCGTCAGGCCCTGGATGCCCGCCGCTTCGGCGATCCGCGCCACCGTCACCGCATTGCGCGACTCCGGGCGGGGACCGGTGCGGATCTTCAGCGTCACGGGCACGGCGACGGCGGCGACGACCGCGTCGAGAATGGCGGCGACGAGCGCTTCGTTGGCGAGCAGCGCCGAGCCGGCAGCGGCGTTGCAGACCTTCTTCGCCGGACAGCCCATGTTGATGTCGATGATCTGCGCGCCGTGATCGACGTTGAAGCGCGCCGCGTCCGCCATCAGTCGCGGGTCGGCACCGGCGATCTGCACGGCGACCGGCGCGCCCTCGCCTGCGTGATCGATGCGGCGGCGCGACTTGTCGGTGTCCCGCAGCCGCGGATTGGACGCCACCATTTCCGACACCGCATAGCCGGCGCCAAGCCGCTTGCACAGCGTGCGAAACGGACGATCGGTCACCCCGGCCATCGGTGCGACGGCGAGGTTGTTCGATAGAAAGTGCGGGCCGATGCGCATGATCGGATGGGGACGAAAGGGGAGGGATGAAAAGCAGCTGCGGTACAGGAGACAATTATACCGGCAATGCGGCAGGCGCTGCAGCGCCCGTCTGCCTGAAAATTACGCAGCGACGCTGCGGGCGAACATCGCGAGCGAACGCGCGTTCAGGACAATCCGAACAGCATGGCGCGGGTGAACGCCTTCTTCGCCGGCGGCACCGCATCGAGCAGCGACAGCGCGATGCCGCGCGGCCAGCGCAACAGCGGCCAGTCGTTCGCGAAGATCTGCGTCAAGCCGTGGGTGAACGCGATGCCCGCATATCGATCGACGCGGCGCCGCGCCGCGTATGCGGCGACCATCGCCGCGGCGCCGAGTGCATCCGGCCGGCATCCGTTGATCGTCTGTGCAAGTTCGAACGCGTCGCGCACGCCCAGATTGAACCCCTGCCCGGCGACCGGATGCAGCGCCTGCGCGGCATTGCCGATCAGCACACAGCGCGTGGCCACCGCCGGGCGCGAGAATTCGAGTGCCAGCGGGAACGACTTCCGGTCGTGCACGCGCTCGAAGCCGCGGACGCGCGGACCAAAGTGGTGCGCGAGTTGCGCGACAAACGCCTTGTCGGGCAGCGCGAGCGTCTGCTGTGCGTCGGCGGGGGACATCGTCCAGATGAGGCTGTAGTGGTCGCGTTCCGGCAGCAGCGCGAGCGGACCGTGCGGCGTGAAGCGCTCGTAGGCCACGCCTTCGTGCGGCGCCGCCATTTCCACCTTGGCCAGCACGGCGACCTGGCGGTAGTCGCGGCGTTCGCGGGTCACGCCGCCAACGGCGGCGCCGGTGCCGGCGACGACGGCGAGCCGCCCCAGCAGCGGTTCGCCGTCGTCGCCTTCCGGCTCGACCGCCGCGTGCGCCGGCGTACCGCCAACCGTCTTCACCGTCACGCCGTAGCGCACGTCGGTGCGCGTACGTGCGAGCTCCGCGTCGATTGCGTTTTGCAGCGCGACGTACGAAACGACATAGCCCAGTGCCGGCAGCTCCTGTTCCGTGGCCGTCAGCCGCGTCATCCCGAAGCCGCCCGCCTGCGAGATGTCGATCGTCGCGATCGGCGTAACGCCGTCCTTCGCCGCCGCGAGACGCGCCCACACGCCCAGCCGCTCGAAGATGAGCCGCGCGCCATGCGACAGCGCGAGCGAGCGGTCGCCGCGCAGCGTCGCGCCGCGCTCGCGCGCGTCGAGCGCCACCACGTCGAGATCGGCGTCCGCGATGGCCAGCGCGAGCGTGGCGCCTACGGGACCGGCGCCGACGATGATGACGTCATGCATCTTGCGTCAGGCGCCGAAGGACGAAGGCATGGGACCTCACAATGTGCTCATGCAGTAAACGGCCGCGGAACAGGGGCGCGCCTCCGGTCCGCCGGAATCTGCCCGCGGATGCCCGCCATCGTTCAGATCAGCGCGTACAGGCGGCTTCCACGTCGGCCACCGTCTTCGGTGTGGCCGCGTTCAGGTTTTCGTTCCCGGTCGCCGTGACGAGCACGTCGTCCTCGATGCGCACGCCGATGTTCCAGAACGCCTCGGGAACGTTGTCGGCCGGACGGATGTAGGTGCCCGGCTCGACGGTCAGCACCATGCCCGGTTGCAGCTTCTGCGACGCGCCACCCACCCGGTAGAGGCCGGCATCGTGGACGTCCATGCCGAGCCAGTGCCCGGCGCGATGCATGTAGAACTGCTTGTAGCCGCCGCTCTCGAGCACTTCGTCGAGCGTTCCCTTGCACAGGCCGAGGTCGATGTACCCCTGCGCGAGCACGCGCTCGGCGGTCTGGTGATAGTCGTGGAAATCGGCACCGGGCTTCACCGTGTCGAGGCACGCCAGCTGCGATGCGAGCACCAGCTCGTAGATGTCCTTCTGCGGCCCACTGAACCTGCCGCTGACCGGAAAGGTGCGCGTAATGTCCGACGCATAGCCCATGTATTCGCAGCCGGCATCGATCAGCAGCAGCTCGCCATCACCCATTTCGCGGTTGTTGTCGCGATAGTGCAGCACGCAGGCGTTGGGGCCGGAGGCAACGATCGACGGGTACGCAACCGCCTGCGCGCCTTCGCGCAGGAATTCGTGCATGAGTTCCGCCTCGACCTGGTACTCGAACCAGCCCGGACGCGTTCGCTCCATCGCGCGGCGGTGTGCGCCGCCCGAGATCACGCCCGCGCGGCGCATCAGGTTGATCTCGTGCTCGTCCTTGGTGAGCCGCATTGCATCGAGCAGGCCTCGCACGTCGACGACCTCGTCGGGCGCCGATACGCCGGTGCGCACGAGGTCGCGTACCTTGTTCAGCAGTTGCGTGACCTTGCGGTCCCACGTTTCGAAGAGCCCGAGCGGCGTGAAGAGCGCTGGTCGATCCGCGGCGAGCCCAGGCAGCTTGTCGTCCAGCATCGCGATCGAATACGCCTCGTCGAAGCCGAAAATTTCCTTCGCCGCATCGGGTCCGTAGCGAAAGCCGTCCCAGATCTCGCGTTCCTCGTTCTTTTCGCGGCAGAACAGGATGTGCTTGTCGCCGTCCGGTCCTGCCAGCAGCACGACCACCGCCTCGGGTTCGGGAAACCCCGACAGATAGTAGAAATAGCTGTCCGGCCGGAACGGAAAGGTCGAATCGCGGTTGCGCGCGACCTCGGCTGCCGTGGGCACGAGCGCTAACCCGCCCCCGCCATGGTCGCGCATCGAACGCAGCAATACGGCTCGGCGCTGGCGATAGAACTGGTAGGTGTTTTTCATGGACAAAGCACTCGTTCCGGGAGGACGCATTATAAGGTGGGCGGCCGCCGCGGAACCGGCCGCAGGCGGCGCGGCTCGCGTATGCGCTAAGATTTCGCAAATGGAGAGCGATCCCGTGCACACCGCCGCAGCGCTCTCGGGGCCCGCGCTGCATGACGCCAAGCGCGCGATGCGCGTGCGGATCATCAATGCGCGCGACGCGTTTTCTCCCGCCGCGAAGGCCGCCGCTTCGGACGCCATCACCGCACGCATCCGTGCGTTGCCGTCGTTCGCCGCCGCACGCTGCGTGCTGCTGACGCTGCCGTTTCGCAGTGAATGGGACTCGCGCCCGCTCTTCGCCCTGGCGCTCGCGAGCGGCAAGACGGTCGCGCTGCCGCGCGTCGACGGCACGAGCCGGATGCTCGACCTGCACGCGATCACCGACATCGTCCGCGACACGGCACCCGGCTATCGCGGCATTTCCGAGCCGCACGTCGACCTGCCGCGCGTGGCCGTCGGCGCCGTCGACTGGGTGCTGGTGCCGGGCGTGGCGTTCGATCGGCGCGGCCGCCGCTTAGGTTACGGTGGCGGCTACTACGACCGGCTGCTGGCGTTGCTCGATTCCAGCGCGCAACGCGTCGCCGGCGCGTTCGACCTGCAGGTGGCCGAGCAGGTGCCGGCGGCGCCCCACGATCTCGTCGTCGACGCCATCGTGACCGAAACGCGAATGATCCCGATCGCGCGCGCAACATGAGGCCATTGCCCGCGCGATGACCGTTCCGACGAGGCAGACGGCGCTCGTCGCGCTGGTCGCGACGCTGGCCATCCAGGTCTACACCGCCGTGGTCGCGTCCGCACCGGCCGTGCTGGCGCCCGTGCTCGCCCCCGACCTGGGCATCACGCCGGTCTGGATCGGCGTGTTCGTCGGAATCATGTACACCGGTGCGATGCTGGGCAGCCTGGGCTGTGGGGAGTTCATCGCCCGCTACGGCGCGATCCGCGTCTCGCAGGCCTGCGTGCTGATTTGCGCGGTCGGCATGGCGCTGATGGCGCTGGTGCCCGGCTCGGCGGAGCCGCTGCTCGTCGTCACCGCATTTGCGATGGGCTTCGGCTACGGGCCGATCACCGCGGCGTCGTCCGAAGTCCTGGTGCGGACCACGCCGCCGTCCCGGATGGCGCTGACGTTCTCGATCAAGCAGACCGGCGTGCCCGCCGGCGCCGCGCTGGCCGGCGCCGTGCTGCCCGGATTGGCGCTGCTCGCGGGCTGGCGGGCGACGTTCCTGGCGGTGGCGGTGCTCGGTGTCGTCGTCATGCTCGCCGCGCAACCAACGCGGCGCGCGCTGGACGTCCGCCATCCGTCGCGGCCATCCTTTTGCCTGGCCACGATCTTCGCGCCGCTGAAGAGCGTGCTGGCGTCCCCGCCCTTGCTCGAGTTGTCTCTGGTCGGCTGCGCGTTCGCCGCGGTGCAGGTGTGCCTGACAGCGTTCCTGGTCGTCTTTCTGACCGACGCGCTGCAGTGGTCACTCGTGGCGTCTGGGTTAGCACTCACTTTCGCTACAGCCAGTGCCATTCCTGGACGTATTCTGTGGGCTGTAGCGGCGGACCGCGCGCTGCCTCCGAACCGGATTCTGGCGTTGATCGGAATCCTGACCGCATGCTTTGCCCTGGCCTTCGCCTTTGCCACGCCGGCCTGGCCCGCTTTTGTCGTGCTGCCGCTCGCCGCCCTGTTCGGGGCCACCGCCATCGGCTGGAACGGCGTCCAGCTGTCCGAACTCGCGCGCCGCGCCCCGCCGGGGACCGCCGGCGCGGTCACCGGCGCGTCGGGCTTCGTGACGTTCGGTGGCGTCGTCACCGGACCCTTGCTGTTCGCCGGGCTGGCGGGCGCGACGGGCAGCTACCGCGCCGGGTTCGTCATGTGCGCGGCGATCAGCGCGACCGCCGCGGCGGTGTTGTTGCGGCGGGGACGTGGACCGCCTCGCGGCTAATATGGAAATCATTTCCACCTGATGGTAAACTTGGCGTGCAAATATGCACGTGACGGCCGGCGACCACAGGTCGCGGCTTGCCACTCGGGCCGCCTTGCGCGCCGCCGCAATACATACACGGATCGTCCGCCTAGAATCGGACGCAGTCGACGCGAAAACGCCCGTGGAACAACACGCTGAAGGCTGGGGCTGACCCCCGCGGAGAGACGCGTCGCTGGCGTCCACCGGAAGACCGGCAACGCCGGTAGGTCGGCGCCTGGTACCACCGCGAATTCGCTGTCAGGAGGAGTCTTTCATGGATGCTCAGAAACGCGACCCCGATCCGCAGGAAACGCGCGAGTGGCTGGACGCGCTTTCCGCCGTGCTGGCCGTCGAAGGGCCCGACCGCGCGCATTTCCTGATCGAGCAGCTGATCGACACCGCCCGCGAGTCGGGCGCGTGGCTGCCGTTCTCGGCCAATACGGCCTACATCAACACGATTCCCACCGAAGCGCAGGTGCGCATCCCGGGTGACCAGGAAATCGAGCACCGCATCCGCTCGTACGTGCGCTGGAACGCGATGGCCATGGTGCTGCGCGCGAACAAGGACACCAACGTCGGCGGGCACATCGCGAGCTTCGCCTCCGCCGCCACGCTCTACGACGTGGGCTTCAATCACTTCTGGCACGCGGCGTCCGACGCCCACGGCGGCGATCTCATTTTCATGCAGGGACACTCGTCTCCCGGCGTCTACGCGCGCGCATTCATGCTGGGGCGGCTCACCCTGTCCCAGCTCGACAACTACCGGCAGGAAGTGGACGGCACGGGCATCTCGTCGTATCCCCATCCGTGGCTGATGCCGGATTTCTGGCAGTTCCCCACCGTGTCGATGGGTCTTGGGCCGCTGATGTCGATCTACCAGGCCCGCTTCATGAAATACATGCAGGACCGGGGCCTCGCGCAAACGGCTGGCCGCAAGGTGTGGGCGTTCATGGGCGATGGCGAGATGGACGAGCCCGAGTCGATGGGCGCGATCAGCATGGCGTCGCGCGAGAACCTGGACAACCTGATCTTCGTCGTCAACTGCAACCTGCAGCGCCTCGACGGGCCGGTGCGCGGCAACGGCAAGATCATCCAGGAGCTGGAAAGCGAATTCCGCGGCGCCGGCTGGAACGTCATCAAGGTGATCTGGGGCACGCGCTGGGAGGTGCTCTTCGCGCGCGACAAGAAGGGCCTGCTGAAGAAGCGAATGATGGAAGCGCTCGACGGCGAGTACCAGACCTTCAAGAGCAAGGACGGCGCGTACGTCCGCGAGTATTTCTTCAACACGCCGGAACTGAAGGAAATGGTGGCCGACTGGGGCGACGAGGAGATCTGGCACCTCAACCGCGGCGGCCACGATCCGCACAAGATCTATGCGGCGTTCCACGCGGCGGCCAATCACAAGGGCCAGCCGACGGTGATTCTCGCCAAGACGATCAAGGGCTACGGCATGGGCTCGTCGGGCCAGGCGCAGAACATCACGCACCAGCAGAAGAAGATGTCGACGGAGTCGCTGCGGATCTTCCGCGACCGCTACCAGATCCCGGTGACGGACGCGGAACTCGAGGAGATTCCGTACGTGAACTTTCCCGAAGGCTCGCCCGAGCTCGCGTATATGCACGCGCGGCGCAACGACCTGGGCGGCTACGTGCCGCAGCGGCGCGGCAAGTCGACGCCGCTGGTCATACCGGAACTCGCGGTGTTCGAGCGCTTCCTGAAGGGCACCGACGACCGCGAGATCTCGACGACGATGGCGTTCGTGCAGATCCTGCAGCTCCTGCTGCGCGACAAGAACTTAAGCCAGCACATCGTGCCGATCGTGCCCGACGAGTCGCGCACGTTCGGCATGGAAGGCATGTTCCGGCAATTGGGCATCTGGAACCAGCAGGGCCAGCTGTACACGCCGCAGGATCACGAACAGCTGATGTTCTACAAGGAGTCCAAGGACGGCCAGATCCTGCAGGAAGGCATCAACGAGGCCGGCGGCATGTGCGACTGGATGGCGGCGGCGACGTCGTATTCGACGCACAACGTGCCGATGATCCCGTTCTACATCTTCTATTCGATGTTCGGCTTCCAGCGCGTCGGCGATCTTTGCTGGGCCGCCGGCGACATGCGCTCGCGCGGCTTCCTGCTTGGCGGCACCGCCGGCCGCACGACGCTGAACGGCGAGGGCCTGCAGCACGAGGACGGCCACTCGCACCTGCTGTCAGCGACGGTGCCGAACTGCATGTCGTACGACCCGACGTTCGCGTACGAGGTGGCGGTGATCATCCAGGACGGCCTGCGCCGGATGTACGCGGAGCAGCAGGACGTCTACTACTACCTGACGGTGATGAACGAGAACTACACGCACCCGGCGATGCCGGAAGGCGCGGCGCCGAACATCCTGAAGGGCATGTACAAACTGCGCGCCGGAGCGGCCGGCAACAAGGCCGGCAAGGGCCCGCGCGTGCAGCTGCTGGGCTCGGGTGTCATCCTGCGGCAGGTGATCGCGGCCGCGGAGTTGCTGAAGAACGACTGGGGCGTGGACGCCGACATCTACAGCTGCCCGTCGTTCACCGAGCTCGCGCGCGACGGCAACGCGGTGACGCGCTGGAACATGCTGCATCCGGCGGAGAAACCGCGGCGCTCGCATGTCGAGTCCATGCTCGACGGGACGCGCGGACCGGTGATCGCCGCGACCGACTACATGCGCCTTTTCGCCGAGCAGATCCGTCCGCTGATTTCACGGCGCTACGTGGTGCTCGGCACCGACGGCTTCGGCCGCTCCGACACGCGTGAGAAGCTGCGGCATTTCTTCGAGGTCAACCCGCAATACGTGACCGTGGCGGCGCTGAAGGCGCTGGCCGACGACGGGACGCTGCCGGTGGCGAAAGTCGCCGAGGCCATCAGGAAGTACGGTCTCGATCCGGACAAGCCCGCGCCGTGGACGGTGTAGCGATGAGCACGATCGACGTCAAGGTGCCGGACATCGGCGACTTCAAGGACATCCCGGTCATCGAAGTGTTCGTGAAGCCGGGCGACACCGTCCGTGCCGAGGATTCGCTGCTCTCGCTCGAATCGGACAAGGCGACGATGGACGTGCCGTCGCCAGCTGCCGGCGTGATCCGCGAATTGCGCGTGAAGCTGGGCGACAAGGTCAGCGAAGGGACGATCGTGCTGACGCTGGAGGCGAGCGATGCGCCGGCCAAGGCCGCTGCGGCGGGCGCAGCCTCACCCCAACCCGCTGCGGCGAGCGTACCTTCACACGCTCCCTCTCCCGCGAGCGGGAGCGACTCCGGGGGGGCGTCGTTGGCGATTGACCCAGCCGCCTCGCCGAGTTCCTCCCCGCGCCCGCATGCTGGCGCGGGGGCGGAGGTGAGGGGCGCCGCCGCCGACAACGAAGCATTCAAGGCTGCGCACGCGTCGCCCTCGGTGCGCCGATTCGCGCGCGAACTCGGCGTCGATGTCGCACGCGTGACTGGCACCGGGCCGCATGAGCGGATCCTGCAGGAGGACGTGCAGAATTTCGTCAAGAGCGCGCTGAGCGGTGCGGCCGCGGCGCCGGCCACCGCCGGCAGCGTCACGGGCGGCGGCTCGCTCAACCTGCTGCCGTGGCCGGTCGTCGACTTCGCGAAGTTCGGTCCCATCGAAGCGACGCCGCTGTCACGGATCAGGAAGATCTCGGGCGCGAACCTGGCGCGCAACTGGGTGATGATCCCGCACGTCACGCAGTTCGACGAAGCCGACATCA
>JBDTNR010000019.1:0-16311 GCA_039933655.1 Betaproteobacteria bacterium
GCGCCGGCATGATCCATCCGGACATGGCGACGATGCTGTCGTTCATGGCCACCGATGCACCCATCGCGCCAGCGCTGCTCGAGCGGATCGTCCGTGAAGTCGCCGACGTGTCGTTCAACGGCGCGACGGTGGACGGCGACACTTCGACCAACGACAGCTTCGTCCTCGCCGCCACCGGCCGCGCGAAACTCGCGCCGATCGTCGACGCGGCCGATGCCCGGTTGGCCCCGATTCGCGCGGCGATCGAGGAATGCGCGATCGCGCTGGCGCAGGCCATCGTGCGCGACGGCGAAGGCGCCACCAAGTTCATTGCCATCCGCGTCGACGGCGGCCGCACGGCCGACGAATGCAAGCGCGTCGCGTTCGGCATCGCCCATTCGCCGCTGGTGAAGACCGCGTTCTTCGCATCGGATCCCAATCTCGGCCGCATCGTCTGCGCGATCGGCAACACGGCCGCCGCGGATACCGATCCTGCACGCATCTCGTTCTGGCTCGACGACGTGCTCGTGGTCGACCGCGGCGGGCGCGCGGCGAGTTACCGCGAGGACGACGGCAAGCGCGTGATGCAGCAGGAGGAGATAGGCATCCGCGTCGACCTCGGCCGCGGCAAGGTTGCCGCCACCGTGTGGACGTGCGATTTTTCGCACGATTACGTAACGATCAACGCCGACTACCGGTCTTAGGGGCCAAGTTCGAATTTCGCCGGTGCTTCGCTGCGTCATCGGCGAGGGTTATCGGCGAAATTCGAGTCTGATCCCGGAATTCGTAGTGGTAGGCGTTCCAGAACCCGGATACCCAACGATGTCTTCGCCGAAATCCGATCTCGCCAGCTTGCTGCGCCGCGCCGAAAGCGTGCTCGAGCGCGTGGAGGCCCTGTTGCCGCCGGCGGCGCCGGACCCGGATTGGACCAAGGTCATCGCCGCCCGCTGGCGCAAGCGCTCGGGCCGCGGCTACCTGCAGGCGGTCGCGCACCCGCATTCGATCAATCTCGGCGACCTCGTGTCGGTCGACGACCAGAAGCACGCCATCGATCGCAACACGCGGCAATTCGTCGCCGGGCTGCCGGCGAACAACGTGCTGCTGACCGGTTCGCGCGGCACCGGCAAGTCGTCGCTGGTGAAGGCGATGCTCGCCCGGTACGCGGCCAAGGGCTTGCGGCTGATCGAGGTCGACAAGGGGGACCTGGTCGACTTGCCCGACATCGCCGAGCGCGTCGAAGCGCGGCGCGAGCGGTTCGTGGTCTTCTGCGACGACCTGACGTTCGACGCCGGCGAGGCGGGTTACAAGGCGCTCAAGGTGATGCTGGATGGATCGATCGCGGGCGGCGCATCCAATGTCCTGATCTACGCGACGTCGAACCGGCGGCACCTGCTGCCAGAATACTTCAGTGAGAACCTCGAGACGAAGCACGTCGGCGAGGAAGTGCACCCCGGCGAGTCCGTCGAGGAAAAAATATCGCTGTCCGAGCGATTCGGTCTCTGGATATCGTTCTATCCGTTCACGCAGGACGACTACCTCGCGGCTGTTTCCGGCTGGCTGCATCACTTCGGCGTGAAGCCGGCCGCCAGCGCGCGCGAGGCGGAAACGCGCACGCGCGAGGCGCTGCAATGGGCGCTGCAGCGTGGATCGCGCAGCGGTCGCGTCGCCTGGCAGTTCGCGAAGGACCTGGCCGGGACGCGGGCGCTGAAGTCGCGCCGTGCCGGGTGACGACCGCCGCGATCGTTCGCGTCGCGGCCGCAGTCCTCGTGCGCCCGGACGGCCAGGTGCTGCTGGCGCAACGCCCCGCCGGCAAGCCGTACGCCGGCTACTGGGAATTTCCCGGCGGCAAGCTCGAGCCCGGCGAGACGCCGCGCGAGGCGCTGACGCGCGAACTCGTCGAGGAACTGGGTATCACCGTGCGCCGCGCAGCGCCGTGGCTGGTGCAGGAATTCGTCTACCCGCACGCGCACGTGGAGTTGCATTTCTTCCGGGTGTTCGAGTGGGACGGCGAACTGCACGGGCACGATGGACAGGCGTTCGCGTGGCAGACGCCGGGACGCTTCACGCTCGCGCCGTTGTTGCCCGCCAACACGCGCATTCTCGCCGCACTGTCGCTGCCGCTGGTCTACGGCATCACCTGCGCCGCCGATGGCGGCGAAGACGTGTTCTTCGCGCGCGCGTCCGTGGCATTCGCGAGCGGGTTGCGGCTCGTCCAGTTGCGCGACAGGGAGTGGCCGCTCGATCGCCGGCTCGCGTTCGCGCGGCGCCTGGTGCCACTTGCGCACGGCCGTGGCGCGCGGGTGCTGTTCAACGGTAACGAGGTCGAGGCCCGGATGGCCGGCTGCGACGGCGTCCACTGGACTGCGTCCGCGCTGGCGCAGGCGCAGCGTCGGCCGGAGGGGATGCTGACGGCGGCGTCCTGCCACACGCGCGACGAACTGGCGCGCGCGGCTGGGTTGGGGCTCGACTTCGCCCTGCTGGGTCCGGTCTCGCCGACGCCGACACACCCTGATGCGCGGCCGCTCGGATGGGACGGATTCGCAAGCCTTGCCGCCGATGTGCGTTTGCCGGTGTTCGCGCTCGGCGGCCTCTCGGCGGCCGACCTCGATATCGCCATCGCGCATGGCGCGCACGGCGTGGCGCTGCGCCGCGCCGCTTGGGTCCCGGCCTGACGCCGCGTTTAGTCGTCGCGCGGCGGCGGCGCGTCGGTCTCCGCCGCATCGTCGTCGGGCGCCTCGACCACCGCGACGCGATAGCGTTCGGCCGCCCACTCGCCCAGGTCGATCAACTTGCAGCGACGCGAGCAGAACGGCCGCCATTTCGACTCCGCGGTCCAGACGACGGCGGCGCCGCATTGCGGGCAGGCGACGGTGCGTGGCGCCGTCATTGCGCTGGTCGCCGCTCGAGCCGGCACAGTCTCACCACGTCCGTCCCGATGTTCGTCAGCACCCGCGCGCAGCTTCCGGGCACGGGCGCGAGCCCGTGCGCCGCGTAGACGGTCGCCGCCATCCGTTCATCGTGCGCGAGGGAGTAGAGCGGACCGGCATGCTCGCGAATCGTATTGGCCATCTCCGATGCCAGGCGGGTGGTGGACTCCGGTCGGTTGATGTTGTTGTACGCGCCCATGTGCCGTGCGCTCGCCGGCATGAACGGCAGCAGGTATGCCAGCGGCGCATCGGATGCGAGCAGCACGAGCGCATCCGGCGCCACGTCCGGCATCCTGACGTCGAACCAGCGGGGAGCGAATTCGACGTGCCCCCAGTCCGCCCATCGCGTGGTGCCGATGATCGCCACCGCGACGATCGTCACCGCTGCGGGCAACGCGCCCGATGGCAACAACATCCGCAGGAGCCCGACGATCAGCGCGCCCGTCAACAGCTCGAGCGGCAGCAGATAGCGATAGATCGAGAACTGTGCGGCCCAGAGGACGAACGACACGAGCCAGAAAATCCCGACGAAGCGCCACGATGCCGCCGGCACGCGAGCGTCGCGTGAACGCTGCCGCGCGGCGGACAACATCGTGCGCGCGACCAGCGCGAATGCCAGGGCGGCCAGCGCCAGCGTGCAGAGTATCGGGATTCGCGCGTCGCGGTAGGTCACTTCGGCGACGAAAAACACACTCGGTCGAAAGAGCACGTACGGAAACGTCAGCCATCCGGAGAATTCGTGGGGACCGTACGCGCGCGCGGACACCGACACGTCGTACCACCACGGCGATCCGAACCACTGGTTGAGGTAGGGAAACAACGGATTGCCGAACTGCGACCACAGCGCCCACGACCAACTGCCGATCGCCACGGCAAGCCCGCCGGCGACGCCGGCGCCGAACAGCATCGCCTCGCGCATGCCGTGGCGCCACGCGTCGCGCAACGGGCGCCGACACAACAGCGCGATGCCCAAGCCCATGGCAAACGTGGCGACCGTGAGCTTCAAGCCGCTGCCGATGCCACAGGCCAGACCGGCGATGATGATCGGCGTCGCGGGGATCATCGCGCCTGGCGCCGCGACCATGGCGCGCAGCAGCAGCCACAGCGCCACGAGTACCAGCAGGGCGGCCGGCCATTCGTTCATCGTGGTGCCGACGACGCCCCTGCCCACCGCGCCGGTGATGCCGATCGCGAACGCGAAGATCGGCAGCAGCGCGCGGCGGCCGCGGACATCGCCGGGAAACAGCAGCGCGACGATCTTGCCCAGGACGAAGGCGCCGACGCCCGCCGGAATTGCAAGCGCGAACGCAATCAGTCGCGGCGGCCAGTCCTGCGCGACCATCGCGTAGAAAGGCAGGTCCAGCGCAGGATTGTGATACGTCTGCAGCTGGGCGGCGGCGATGTCGGTGGCGGCGAGCCGTCCGTTCCACCACGCCCATGGTCCGTAGAAATGGTAGTTCTGCAGGTCCCAGTTCGCATCCTGGCCTTTCAGGATGGACACCAGTCCGGCGACCGCGATGCACAGCGCGAGGAAACCGGCGTCGGTCCATCGCCGCGAAGCAGGAAGCGCCGTCAAAGATTGCAGAACATGAGCTCGAACTCGACGTCGCGGTCGAACACCGCGCCGCGGTCCATGCCCGACACGCTGAGAAAGCGGATGTTGAGCGCGTACTTGTTCGCGCTGATCTCCGGCACGCACGACAGGTTTCTGGCGACCGTCAGTCGCAGGAGCTGGGCGACCTTGGTCGTCGTCAGCATCAGTTGGAACACGCCGCGGTTCGCGATGTGCCGGCTCGCCCGTCCGTTGTCGCGTAACAGCTTCAGGATGATCACGGAGCCGGCGCGGATCGACGCAAAGGGCTCGATCCAGCCGCGCAGGTCGTTGCGGCGCGCGCCCGGGTCCTGGTGCAGCCACCAGTGATACGCGGGCAGGTCGAACTCGCAGACACCGCCGGGTATGGCTGTGCGCTGCTTGATCGCCATCAGCCATTCATTGTCGCGCAGGTGCGTACCGACCTTGCCCGCCTGCGCCAGCAGCTGCGTGTTGACGGCATCGATGTGGTCCAGCAGTTCCTCGAGCGCGCTCTGCTCGATCTGCGGATTCTGACGCAGCGGTCCCAGCATCTGCTTCTGCCGCTCGAGTTCCTGCAGCAGATCCGTCTTCAAGTCCGCGCGCGCCGCGACATCGGTGATCTCGAACAGCGCCAGCAGCGCCGCATGATGATCCTGCGCGGCATCCTGCCCGGCGAAGTAGCCGGCGCGCGCGAACAGGTCTTCGAGGCGCATCAACGTGCGCACCCGTTCGTTCAGCGGATGTTCGTAGCGGATCACTTAGGATGGGCGCGTTGACGCGACATTGTCCGGGGAACCGGCGACGGGTTCAAGCGCGCGCCTCTGCGCGGCAAATTCGCGATAAAGCGTGTCGAGCCGCGCGACCTGCGGCCCAAGCGCCTCGCGTGGCCCGCTGTTGTCGATCGTGTCGTCCGCGCGCGCCAGCCGCTCGGGGCGGGTCAGCTGGGTGGCCATGATGGCGCGGACCTCCGCGGCATCGAGGCCGCTGCGTTGCATCACCCGGCGCACCTGCTCGACCTCCGGGCAATCGACCACCAGCACGCGCGCCACGCGGGGCAGCAGGTTGCCGCGCTCGAACAGGAGCGGGACCGCCAAGAGCCCGTAGGGGCCGCGCCAGCGCGCGATCTCGGCGTCGATGCGGGCAAGGATCAGCGGATGCAGCAGCCCCTCGAGGCGCCCGCGCGCGGTGGCATCGGCGAACACGGTTCGACGCAGCCAGCCCCGGTCGAGTTCGCCATCGGGCGCGCGGGCATCGGGGCCGAAGGCGGCGAGGACGGCGCGATAGCCCGGCTCGTCGCGGGAGGTCACGGCATGCGCGGCGACGTCGGCGTCGGCGAAATCGACGCCGAGGTCCGCGAAGGCGCGCGCCACTTCGGACTTGCCGCTGCCGATGCCGCCCGTCAGGCCCACGACGTAGGGCATCGTCATCCCGGGAGATAGACCTTGACCAACATGGAGCCCCAGAACAGCGCGAGGATTCCGGCGATCGCGAGGTATGGGCCGAAGGCCAGCGGGATGTTGTGGTCGCGGCCCTTGAAGACGATGAGGCTGATGCCGATGAACGCGCCGACGACCGACGAGCCGAGCACGATCAGCGGCAGCATCTTCCAGCCCAGCCACGCGCCGAGCGCGGCCAGCAGCTTGAAGTCGCCGTAGCCCATGCCTTCCTTGCCGCGGATGATCTTGAAGAGCCAGTAGATCGTCCACAGCGTCAGGTAGCCGACGATCGCGCCGATGACCGCCTCGGACAGCGGAACGAAGAGGCCGTACAGGTTGGCGGTGAGGCCCCCCCACAGCAACGGCACGGTGAGGTCGTCGGGAAGGAGCTGGGTGTCGAAGTCGATGAACGTCAGCGCTAGCAGCGTCCACAGGAACGCGCACGCGGCGAGTCCCTGCCACGTCGGACCGAACTTCCAGATGGCGCCTGCGGCAACGACGCCGCCGAGGATCTCGACCAGCGGGTAGCGCGCGGATATCGCGACGCCGCACGCCCGGCATTTGCCGCGCAGCGCGAGCCACGACACGACCGGGATGTTCTCGATCGCCGTGATGCCGTGGCCGCACGCGGGACAGGCCGAGCGCGGCACGACGAGGTCGTAGCGCGGTTGCGCGACCGGCGTTTCGCCGCGCAGCTCGGCAGCCTGCTCCTGCCATCCGCGCTCCAGCATCTTCGGCAGCCGGTGGACGACGACGTTCAGGAAACTGCCGACGCAAAGCCCCACCGCGGCGGCCAGCGCGGTGGCGACCGCCGGATCGAGCAGATATTGCGGCATCGGGCTGGTAGGGACGCGCCTGCCCCAGCAGGATCAGATCACCGCGCCGAGCTTGAAGATCGGCAGGTACATGGCGACGACGAGACCGCCGATCACCACGCCGAGGAACACGATGATGATCGGCTCGAGCAGGCTCGACAGCGCGGCGACTGCGTCGTCGACCTCGCGCTCGAAGTAATCGGCGATCTTACCCAGCATGTTGTCGAGGGAGCCCGACTCCTCGCCGATCTGCGTCATCTGCAGCACCATCGTCGGGAAGAGGCCGGTGTTGGCCATCGAATTGGTCAGGCTGGTGCCGGTGCTGACCTCGGTCTGGATCTTCTTCGTGCCCGCGACGTAGACGGCGTTCCCCGAGGCTCCGCCCACCGCGTCGAGCGACTCGACCAGCGGGACGCCGGCGGCGAACATCGTCTGCAGCGTGCGCGTCCAGCGGGCGATCGTGGCCTTTTCGAGGATGGCCCCGATGATGGGGATCTTCAGAATGGCGCGGTCGAAGCCGTAGCGGAACGCGGTGGAGCGGCGGTACGCCGCGCCCATGCCGATGATGGTGCCGACGATGATGAGGAACACCGCCCACCACCAGGCGACCACCCACTCGGATATCGCGATGACGATCAGCGTCGGCGCGGGCAGATCGGCGCCGAAGCTCGAGAACACCTTCTTGAACGAAGGGATCACCCACACCATGATGATCCAGATCACGACGATCGCGACGACGATCACCGAGATCGGGTAGAACAGCGCCGACTTGATCTTGCTCTTGATCGCGAGCATCTTCTCCTTGTACGTCGCGAGGCGGTCGAGGATCGCGTCGATCGTGCCCGACGCCTCGCCGGCGGCCACGAGGTTGCAGAAGAGCTGGTCGAAGTACTTGGGATGCTCGCGGAACGCCTGGGCCATCGACGAGCCGGCCTCGATCTTGTTCTTGATGTCCATCATGAGGCGCGAAAACCGCGCATTGCTGTGCCCGCGCGCGACGATCTCGAACGACTGCAGCAGCGGCACGCCGGCCTTCAGCATCGTCGCCAGCTGGCGCGTGAAGAACGTGATGTCCTTTTCGGTGACCTTGCTGCCGCCACGGAACGTCTGCCGCTTGATCTTGACGACGCGGACGCCCTGCCGCCGCAGGTTGGTCGTGACGACCGTTTCCGACGCCGCCTTCGCCTCGCCCCGGACCTGCCGGTTGCTGCGGTCGATGCCTTCCCAGATGAACGTGTATTCCTTGACGTCGCGGCGCTGGGCGGTGGTTGCGGTGGCCATGTCTTTGAGCTTCCTTGCGTGACGGACGGCTGGTCCGTCACTCGTTGGTGATCGCCTCGATTTCCTCGAGCGACGTGATGCCGGACTTGACCTTCAGCAATCCCGATTGCCGGAGGTCGCGGACACCTTCCTTGCGCGCCTGCTCGGCGATGTCGAGCGCGTTGCCGTTGCGCATGATGACCTGGCGCATCTCGTCGGTGATCGGCAGCACCTGGTAGACGCCGATGCGGCCCTTGTAGCCGGTGCCCTTGCAATGGTCGCAGCCCACCGGGCCGAACGGCTGCCAGCTGCCGTCCAAGTCCTCCTCGGTGAAGCCGGCCCGCAGCAGCGCCTCCGGCGGAATGTCCTCCGGCTGCTTGCAGTACGTGCACAGCTTGCGGCCGAGCCGCTGCGCGGTGATGAGGATCACCGACGACGCGACGTTGAACGGCGCCACACCCATGTTCAGGAGCCGCGTGAGCGTGGTGGGCGCGTCGTTCGTATGCAGCGTGGACAGCACGAGGTGGCCTGTCTGCGCCGCCTTGATCGCGATGTCGGCCGTCTCGAGGTCACGAATTTCGCCGACCATGATGATGTCCGGATCCTGCCGCAGGAAGGCCTTGAGCGCGACGGCGAACGTGAGGCCCGCCTTGTCGCTGACGTTGACCTGGTTGACGCCCGGCAGCTGGATTTCGCACGGGTCCTCGGCAGTTGCGATGTTGACGCCGGGCTGGTTCAGGATGTTGAGGCACGTGTAGAGCGACACGGTCTTGCCGCTGCCCGTGGGACCCGTCACGAGGATCATCCCGTACGGTCGCCCGATCGCGAACATCAAAACCTTCTGCTGGTCCGGCTCGTAGCCGAGGGCCTCGATGCCGAGCTTCACGCCGGCCGAATCGAGGATCCGCATGACGATCTTCTCGCCGTAGAGCGTCGGCAGCGTCGAGACGCGGAAATCGATCGTCTTGCTTTTCGACAGCACGAGTTTCATCCGGCCATCCTGCGGCACTCGCTTTTCCGAGATGTCGAGCCGCGAGATGACCTTGATCCGCGACGCCACCTTGTCCTTGATCACGAGCGGCGGCTGCGCGACTTCCATCAGGATGCCGTCGAGGCGGTAGCGCACGCGATAGAACCGTTCGTACGGCTCGAAATGGACGTCGGACACGCCGAGCGCAATGGCGTCCGTCAGCAGTTTCTGGATGTACTTGACGATCGGCGCGTCTTCGACATCGGATTCTTCGTCGAGGGAGACGGCGACGGAACCCTCCTCGAGGCCGACTTCCATGTCCTCGAGGTTGCTCATGTCCTTGAGCGTTGCCCCGGTGCTCTCGACCATCTTCTGGATCGCCTGTCCGAGCTTGTCGTCCTCGACGACGATGGGCTCGGGGACGAGGTTGGTCTTGAAGCGGACTTCGTCCAGCGCCTGGAGGTTGGCCGGGTCGGAAATGGCGACGTAGAGCTTGTTGCTGCGCTTGTAGAGTGGCAGCACCCGCCGTGCCTGCGCGATCTTCAGGTCGACGAACTCCTTGTTGACCTGGTCGAGGTCGAAGCTCGCGAGGTCGAGCAACGGCGTGCCGAACGCCCGTGACGCGAAAACGGCCAGTTGCAGCGCCGTCATCCGCTTGCCGAGCAGCACCTGCTCGACGAACGAGATGTTGCCGGCCTGCGCCTGCGATTGCAGCGCCTCGGCTTCGTATTCAGTCATCAGGCCGTTTTGCGCGAGTGCGCGCGCTAGACCGCTGATGTTCCGGGTTGCGGCGTGCGTGGCCATTGAATTGTTGCGTTGTCCGGTCAGCGTAGGGTCGAAAGACTAAGATTAGTCGCAAGCAATCGCCATGCCCAACGAGGCAAAATGCCTGCTATTCCACCAGCATAAAACTTAGCTGGTCGATGATGCCCGCTCGACCGGGGTTTGTAAAGGCGGCACGCCGCGCCCTACAGGAGGCAGAAGTTTGACCACTTTTACCGCCCTGTCCTGGGTTTGCAGGATTTCCAGCATTTGTCCTTCAAGCCGGAAGGTGAGGCCGGCGTCGGGAATTTCCCCCAATTCCTCGAGAATCAGGCCGTTGAGCGTTTTCGGGCCGTCCAGCGGAAATTGCGTGCCGAGCCGCCGATTCAGCGTGCGCAGCAGCGCCATCCCCGAAACGACCACGCTGCCGTCGGGCTCGCGCCGGAACACCTCGACGCCGCCGGGTGCCTGCGTCGTGAACTCGCCGATGATTTCCTCGACGATGTCCTCGATCGTCACGAGGCCCTGGAGCTCCCCGTACTCGTCCACCACGAGGCCCAGCCGCTGGCGGTCGTTCTGGAATTGCGTCAGCTGCGTCAGCAGCGGCGTCCCCGCCGGAATGAAGTACGCCGGACGCAGCAGCGGCCGCAGGCGCTCGGCCGTCAACTCGCCCGCGGAAAGCTGGAGGTTCACCACCGATTTGAGCGGCAGGACGCCGACGATGTCGTCGAGCGTCTCCTCGCATACGGGGACGCGCGAGTGATACGACGTGGCGAGCTGCTGGCGCAGCAACGCCGGCTTTTCGCCGAGGTCGAGTGCGTGAATCCGGTTACGCGGCGTCATCACGTCGTCGACGGTGATTGCTTCGAGGTCCATGAGGTTCGCCAGCATCGTCCGGTGCTTGCCGCGGAAGTATTGGCTGCCCTCCAGCACGAGCACGCGCATTTCCTCCTGGGTCAGTTGGGTGCTCCCTTCTGGCGCCGGCTTGATCCGCAGCAGCAGCAGGAGTCCCTTCACGAACAGGTTCACGAACCAGACGACCGGCGTCAGTCCGCGCAACAGTGGCACGAGTACGTAGGCGACGAGCGGCGCGATGCGGTCCGCATGCGCTGCTCCGATCACCTTGGGCGTGATCTCGGAGAACACGAGGATCAGGAAGGTGATGACGACCGTGGACGCCGCGAGGGCGAGTTCGCCGGCGCCGAGCAGGCGCGCGGTGATCACGCCGGCCAGTGTTGCGGCGCCAGCGTTGATGAGGTTGTTGCCGAACAGGATGACGCCGAGCAGGCGGTCCGTCTGCGCGAGCAGCCCGATGGCGAGCTTCGCGCCCTTGTTGCCGCGCTGCGCCTGGTGCTTCAGGCGGTAGCGGTTCGCCGCCATCATCGCCGTCTCGGCGATCGAGAAAAATCCCGCGAGCACCAGCAGCACGGCGAGGGCGAGGGCGAGCGTACTAAGGGAGAAGTCTTCCAATGGGAACTGGTGCCGGTGGCGACGGCCCAGTATTCGACGCGGGCCGCATGCGTGTCAAATGCGGCGGCGCTAGCGGCCGAGCAGGATCTGCGAGACGAACTTGCTGCCGAGGTAACCCAGCACGAGCAGCGCCGTGCCGCCCAGGATCCAGTACAGCGCGCGTCGTCCGCGCCAGCCGAAGCGCCAGCGCCCGACGACGAGGATGCCGAAGGTGAGCCAGCCGAGGACGGAAAAGACGTTCTTGTGGGTGAAGGTGACCGGGCGCCCGAACAGTTGTTCGGAGAACGCGAGGCCGCTCACCAGCGTCACCGTCAGCAGCACGAAGCCGGCGAACACCAGCCGGAACAGGAAACGCTCCAGCGTCAGCAGCGGCACGGCGCCGTCGTCGGCAGGCAGCGGCAGGCCCTTGTGCAGCCGTTTCTCGAGGCCCGTCAACAGCAGCGCCTGCAACGCGGCGACGACGAAAAGCGCGTAGGCGACCAGCGCGACGGCGATATGCAGCGTCCCCCAGATATCGCCGCCGTACGGAATCCGGTGCTGGCTGTCGCCGGCCAGCGGCGCGAGCGCGCACAGCGCGGCCACCGGCAGGATCACCGTGCCCACCGCCGGCAGCTTCGCCAGCACGCCGGAGAGCCACGCGATCAGCACCGTGAGCCACGCGACCAGCGATAACGCATGCTGGAACGAAAGGTCGAGGCCGTCGGGCGCGAACACCGTTCGCACGAGCGTGACCGCGTGGAGGACGACGGCGACGCCGATCAGCACCGCGGCGGGACGGGCGCCTCCGCCCAGCGGGGAATTCGCGCTCCGCAGCCAGGCGGCGATGCCATACAGGGCGGCGACGGCGACGTACAGTAAAATCACGGTTTCGACATTCGGACGGCGCGATCGTTGGATGCGTTGGACGCCGCCTCCCTAGTCTACCTGATACCTGCCGCGGATCCTTTGCGGCGCACGCCCTGGGACCCCCATGCTCGAGAACCTGACGCAGCGACTGTCCCGCGTCGTCAAAGGACTGCGCGGCCAGGCACGCCTGACCGACGACAATATCCAGGACGCGCTGCGCGAGGTGCGGCTCGCGCTGCTCGAGGCCGACGTCGCGCTACCCGTCGTCCGCGAGTTCGTCGCGGCGATCAAGGAAAAGGCGGTCGGCGAGGAGGTTATGGGGTCGCTGACGCCGGGCCAGGCGCTGGTCGGCGTCGTTCATCGCGAACTCACCGCCCTCATGGGCGGCGCGGCGGTTCCGCTGTCATTCGCCACGCAGCCGCCGGCGGTGATCCTGCTCGCCGGCCTCCAGGGCGCGGGCAAGACGACGACCGCCGGCAAGCTCGCGCGCCTCCTCTCCGAAGAGCAGAAGAAAAAGGTGCTGCTGGTGTCGGCCGACGTGTATCGGCCCGCCGCGATCGAGCAATTGCGCCTGCTGGCGGTACAGGTCGGCGTGGATTTCTTCGCGTCCGACGCCAGCCAGCAGCCGGTCGCCATTGCGACGGCGGCGCTCGACTGGGCGCGCCGGCATTATCACGACGTGCTGATCGTCGATACGGCGGGCCGGCTCGGCATCGACGAGGCGATGATGCGCGAGATCGCGCAGCTGCACGAGGCCGTGCATCCGATCGAGACATTGTTCATCGTCGATGCGATGCAGGGCCAGGACGCCGTCAACACGGCAAAGGCGTTCCGCGACGCGCTGCCGCTGACCGGCGTCATCCTGACCAAGCTCGACGGCGATTCGCGCGGCGGCGCGGCGCTTTCCGTGCGGAACGTGACGGGCGCGCCGATCAAGTTCGCGGGTGTGGCCGAGAAGATCAACGGCCTCGAGGTGTTCCATCCGGAGCGGATGGCCTCGCGCATCCTCGGCATGGGCGACGTGCTGTCGCTGATCGAGGACGCGCAGAAGAACGTCGACGTCGAGGAGGCCCGGAAGCTCGCGAAGAAAGTGAAGTCGGGCAAGGGCTTCGACCTCACCGACTTCAAGGCGCAGATTGGCCAGATGCGCAAGATGGGCGGCATTGCGGGCCTGATGGACAAGCTGCCGGCCGAACTCGCGCGCGCCGCTCAGGGCGCCTCGGTCGACGAAAAACGCATCGGCCGCATCGAAGGGATCATCAACTCGATGACGCCAGCCGAGCGCGCCAAGCCGGAACTGCTGAAGGCCTCGCGCAAGCGGCGGATCGCCGCGGGTGCCGGCGTATCCGTGCAGGAAGTCAATCAGCTGCTCAACCAGTTCGAGCAGACGCAGAAGATGATGAAGATGGTCGCCAAGGGCGGCATGCAGAAGATGCTGCGCGGCATGAAGGGCATGCTGCCCGGCATGCGCTGACGCGCGCCTTCGGTGTACTCAGTGCGGATCCGCGGTCCCGTGCGGCGGCCGTTCCGCCTTCACCTCGGGACCGTGCCGCATGATGCCGCCGCCAAGGAGCAGCAGGTACACGTAGGACGCGAAGCCGACGGCGGTATCGAATTCGATCTCGATCAGCGCCGCCACGATGGCGAGCACGATCACGCCGGCCGCGAGCAGGAAGCGCCGGCGCATCGACTTCCACAGCGCCGCCGCGTCGAGCACCGACTCGTCGAAGTGGCCGCGCGCCGCGTGCCGCCACAGCAGGCTCTCGAGCGTCAGGAGCAGCAGCAGGTTGGTGCCGTAGACCACGGCCGCAATCGGCTTTTCCGCGTTGTTGCCGATGAAAGTCGTCAGCGGCGGCACGAACGTGGTGAACAGCAGGAATGCCAGGTTCAGGGCGACAAACGTCGAATCGATGTCGCGCAGGCGCCGCAACAGCCGCAGGTGCGCGAGCCAGAAGACGCACAGCACGACGAAGCTGATCACGTAGTCGTCCAGATGCTGCATCATTTCGAGCAGCGTCGAGAGGACGCGCCGCGGGTCGTTACCGATGTGCTCGGGGAATTTGAGGTCGAGGACGAGCAGCGTCATCGTCACGGCGAAGATGCCGTCGGTGAGCGCCTCGATACGCGCTTTGGGCAGCGGAAGGGGCTTGAACACGAGCTGAAAATCCGGATGGGCGAGCGTGGCCAGTGTAGCCCGGGGGCGGGATTGCCCATAAGCCAATGATTGGCAACGGGTTATTTCCTTGGCTATGCCTTGGCTTCCAATGCGGCCGCCTGCGGCTTCCCCTTGCCGGAATCCACGAAATCGTCATATAATCAAAGTCTTTTTCCGCTCCACCGGACACTCAAACACCATGGTCGTCATTCGCCTTGCACGTGGCGGCGCCAAGAAGCGCCCCTTCTACAACATCGTCGTCACCGATTCGCGGAGCCGCCGGGACGGCCGTTTCATCGAACGTGTCGGCTTTTACAATCCGATCGCCAACGCGAACGAGGAAGGCCTGCGCATTTCGGTCGACCGCATCTCGTTCTGGCTTGATCGGGGCGCGCAGTTGTCGGACACCGTCGCCGGCCTCGTGAAGCGCTCGGCAACCGCGACGGCGGCGACGCCGGCGGTGGCTGCGGCGGCCTGAACCCCACCGGGTCGGCGACCGCGCAGCGGCCAACGGCATCCGAGCGGCGACTGGGCACGGACGAAATCGTCGTGATGGGGCGCATTGCCGCCCCGTACGGCGTCAAGGGCTGGCTCAAGGTGCTGCCGCTGACCTCCGCGCCGCAGACGCTGCTGTCGTACCCCAACTGGTGGGTGCGCAAACGCGGCACCGACGGTCCCTGGCAGTCAGTCGATCTCGAGTCGGGCAAGCAGCACGGCGCGACGCTGCTGGCCCAGTTGTCCGGCTTGGCGGACCGCGAAGCGGCGGCGCAATGGTCGGGTGGTGACGTCGGCATTGCGAAGTCCGCCTTGCCGGCCGCGGGCGACGGCGAGTTCTACTGGGCCGACCTCGTGGGGCTCGCGGTGGTCAATCGCGAGGGCGTGGCATTCGGCACCGTGGCGGCCGTGCAGGAGTTTGGCGCGCACCCGGTACTGCGGGTGGCGGGTGCGGACGGCGCGACGCGAATGATTCCGTTCGTCGCCGCGTATGTGGATGGCGTGGACATCGAGGCGCGGCGCATCGAAGTCGACTGGCAGCCGGACTACTAAAGCGCGCAGGGATAGGCCGCCGTGAGGATCGACGTCGTCACGTTGTTTCCCGACATGGTGGCGCAGGTCGCACGGGTCGGGGTGACAGGCCGCGCGCTGGACCGCGGACTGTGGCAGCTGGGAGTGTGGAATCCGCGCGATTACACGACGGACAACCACAAGACGGTCGACGACCGCCCGTACGGCGGCGGGCCCGGCATGGTGATGCTGGCGGCGCCGCTGGCGCAGGCGATTGCCGCGGCCAAGGCCGCGCAGCGCGCCGCGGGGGTCACCGCGACGCGGGTGATCCACCTGTCGCCGGCGGGGGTGCCGCTGACGCATGTGCGGGTGATGGAACTGGCCACGGCGCCCGGCGTGGGGTATGTGTTGCTGGCGGGACGCTACGAAGGCATCGACGAGCGGCTGATCCAGCGCGACGTCGATGAGGAAGTCGCGGTGGGCGAGTTCGTCGTGTCGGGCGGCGAACTGCCGGCGCTGATGGTGATCGACGCGATCGCGCGCCAATTGCCGGGTGCGCTGAACGACGAGCAGTCGGCGCGCGAGGATTCGTTCGCGGACGGGCTGCTCGATTGCCCGCATTACACGCGGCCCGAGGTGTACGAGGGGAGGGCGGTGCCCGAAGTGTTGCTGTCGGGTCACCACGAACAGATTCGCCGCTGGCGCCTGCAGCAGTCGCTGCAGCGCACGCGGCAGCGGCGCCCGGACTTGCTGTCGTGCCGGGCGCTGACGAAGGACGAGGCCCGATTGCTGGGTCCGGCAGAGGATTGAACATCACGAAACCGCGCACATCAGGGATGACAGTGCCCTGCGCTGTGCGAAAGCGAAAAAAGGAAACAGGCATGAACATCATCGAACAGCTGGAAAAGGAAGAAATGGCCCGGCTCAACAAGACGATCCCGACGTTCGCCCCCGGCGACACCGTCATCGTCAATGTGAGCGTGGTCGAAGGCGAGCGCAAGCGCGTCCAGGCGTACGAAGGCGTCGTCATCGCCAAGCGCAACCGCGGCCTCAATTCTTCGTTCACCGTGCGCAAGATCTCGAGCGGCGAAGGCGTGGAGCGGACGTTCCAGA
>JBDTNR010000020.1:0-15904 GCA_039933655.1 Betaproteobacteria bacterium
GCGTCCAGCGTGATGCAGCAGGCCACCGAGCGGGCGATCGGGCCGATCGAATCGAGTGATGCGGCGAGTGGGATCGCGCCCGCGAGCGGTACGCGGCGAGCGGTGGGCTTGAACCCGACCAGCCCGCAGAAGGCGGCGGGCATCTGCACCGAGCCGGCGGTATCGCTGCCGATGGCGCCGGCGACGATGCTGTCGGCCACTGCCACCGCCGAGCCCGATGACGAGCCGCCAGGCAATCGCCCGGTGGCACGGTCGTATGGATTCCTCGGCGTGCCGTAATGCGGATTGATGCCGAGGCCGCCCATCGCGAACTCGGTCATGTTAGTGGTGCCGATGACGACGGCGCCGGCTGCCCGCAAGCGCGCGACCACCGGCGCATCCTTGGTCGCTGCCGCGGTTTGCGCGAGGACGAGTGAGCCCGCGGTCGTCACGCTGCCGGCAACATCGAACAGGTCCTTGACGGCGATCGGCACGCCGGCAAGCGGCGGCAGTGGGACGCGCGCTGCCCGCAGCAGATCGGTAGCGCGTGCCGCAGCGAGCGCGGTGTCCGCGAACACCCGGATGAAGCTGCGCGGACCTTCACCGGCCTGGTCTGCGATGCGGCGGAGGCTGTCCTCGACCAGCGCCATGCTCGTGACGCGGCCCTGTTCCAGGGCGGAGCATACGGCGTCGAGCGTAGGCGCGTTGAGTGTGGTCACCGGTCCACGCCTGTCGCGCAGTCGCTCCCGGTCAGCCAAGGGTGGATGGGTCGCGTCATCAGTCGTCGGACGGCAGGCGCAGGAACCCGTTCAGCAGGTGGTAGAACCGGTGGCGGTTGACGCCCAGCGGTGCGATGTGGGCTGAATTTTTCAGCATCGACAGGTGCTTGTCGGAATTGGGCAGTGCATTGTAGAAGGCCAGGATGTCGGCCACGGTCGCGATGCCGTCGTGCTCCCCGCGCATGATGAACACGGGACAATGGATGCGCGTGGGGTCGACGAGCGGCAGTTTGCTGCACATGTCGACGAACGTACCGGACGGCACCGAGTCCCCGTCCTTCAGCGCCGCGTCGGCCAGCGCATCCGGAACGAGCGGCGCCTCGACCGTCACGCCATCGGGGTCGTCGCGCATCAACGAAAGGCGCAGCGAATCGCGACTGATCTTGCGCATGTTGCTCGCGAGATAGTCAGCGAGACCTTCGCGACGCTTCGCAAGCGTCCGCGAGCCCTCGCCCGTCCATACGAACGCGTCCAGCACCAGCCGTTCCACCTTGTCCGGATGCCGTTGCGCGAACAGCGCCGCGCGCAGCGAGCCGGACGACTGTCCGTAGTAAGCGATCCTGCGTTTGCCGGTTTCCCGCTCGATGACGGCGGACGTCGCCGCCAGGTCGTCGGCACCGGAGGCGATGTCGGAGAACGACGCGGTGCGCGACGAGCGGCCGTAGCCTTCGTGGTCCATCGTCCATACGTCGAAGCCGAGTCCGGCGCAGACGTCGAGCATCGAGTAATCGTCGCGTCCAGGCACCTGCAGGTCGTAACCGGGCAATGCCGCGAACGACGAGCCATGTACGAGAAACAATACCGGCAGCGCCGTGCCGTCGGGCGGCGTGGCGCGTCGCCGGTACAGTTGCAGGCTGACGTCGCCTTTATTGGTCGTGTACTCGGCTTTCCAGTTCGGAGTCATCGGGCGGACCTTCATCAGGGCAACGTGCCTTCCGGCAACGTGTAGCAATAGTCGGCGATCTCGCCGGGCGTGGTGAACCAGACGCTGTCGCGCAGCTGGTGTTCGACGCAGTGCCGCAGCGCCTCGCGAAACGGCCGCAGCCGGTACGGCTGGCCGAAAATGAACGGATGGACAGAGATGTTGTAGACGAGCGGACGTTCGCCGCTCTGCTCGACCATTTCGTCGAACTGGTCGACGACCATTTCGCAGAATTCGCGCGGCGTGTGATGCCGGTGCAGCGCCTGCTGGGCGTCGTTCAACTCGACCGGATACGGCACCGACAGGATCCTGCCAGAGCGCGTCTTCATCCAGAACGGCTGGTCATCCGCCGGCCAGTCCATCGTATAGGTGTACCCGGCCTCCTTCAGCAGGTCGAGCGTCGTGCCGTTCTCGGCGGCACCGGACCCCATCCAGCCCTTGGGCGGCCGTCCCTCGTGCCGCTTGAAGGTTTCGGTGACCTCGGCGATGACTCGCGCCTCGTCCGCTTCCCACGCGAAGTCGCGCAGGTTCTCGGCGTTGGTGCGGCCATGCGCGACGATCTCGTCGCCGCGACGGCGGACGGCGTCGAAGATCTGCGGGCAGTAATCGTAGAGCAGGCTGTTCGTGTTGTGCGCGACGGGAATCTTGAGCTCGTCGAACAGGTCGAACAGCCGCCAGACGCCGACGCGGTTGCCGTAGTCGCGCCACGCGTAGTTGCGATGCGTCTGCGGCTCACCGTGCTTGGCGGCGTCCAGGCCGCGGCCCTTGCCGAAGGCCCAGCATTCGAGATTCGTCGTGATGACGAACGCCAGGCGCTTGCCGCCCGGCCAGCTGTAGTCGGGGCGCTCGGTGATGGGCGAGTAGTCGTAGCGGGCGTGGCGAGGCAGGGTCTGTACCATGAACATTCAACTCCGTGTCTTCGTTGGCGGGATCGACGCGACGCACATCGCGGCGCCCCCTTATTCCGGCTTGATGTTGGCCGCCTGGACGGCCTTGGCGTACTTGGCGACGTCGTTGGTCATCTGCGTGGCCAGTTCCTGTGACGTGCTGGTAACGACATCGGCGCTGACGTTCTTGTAGAACGCCTTGACCTCCGGCGACTCCAGCGCCTTCAGGATCTCGGTGCGCAGCCTGGCCGCGATGTCCGGCGGCAGGCCGCGTGGCGCGAGAATGCCGTTGAACAGCACGATTTCGTAGTCCGCGATGCCGGCTTCCTCCATCGTGGGCACGTTGGGCAGCACGACCGCGCGGGACTTGGTGGTGACGGCCACCGGCGTGACCTGGTTGCCGGCGATCATCGGAACGGCGGTCGGCATCGTGGTGAACGTCATCGCCACCTGGCCGCCAATCATTGCGGCGGCCGCACCGGTCGCACCCTTGTAGGGCACATGGACGATGTCGATGCCGGCGCGCTGCTTGAACATCTCGCCGGCCAGATGCAGGATCGAGCCGATGCCGGACGATCCGTAGTTCAGCTCGCCCGGCTTCAACTTCGCCTGCGCCACGAGATCCTGCACGGATTTCATCCCCAGCTTCGGGTTCAGCACCATCACAATGGGCGTCGATGCGACCAGCGTGATCGGGGTGAAGTCCTTGACGGGATCGTAGGGCAGCGTTTTATAGAGACTGGCGCTGATCGCATGCGACGTCAGGTCCTGCATGAACAGCGTGTATCCGTCCGGCGCGGCGCCGGCGACCACGGCGGCGGCGATCGTCGTCCCGGCGCCGGGTCGGTTGTCGATATAGAATTGCTGTCCCGTCTGCTCGCTCAGTACCTTGGCCATCACGCGGGCCAGGTTGTCTGAAATACCGCTCGGGGGAAATCCGACGACTATCCGCACCGGCTTGGTCGGGTACGGGTCCGCGGCACGAGCCGCCAGCGGGGCCAGCGCGACGACCGCGCTCAGCAAGGCTCGCAACATAATCGAGAACACGCTCATGGTCAGACTCCTTTGCAGATCAGTGCGTATCGTGGTAGCCGGGCATTGCGAGCGCGTATCGCCAACCCGGCGTTCCTCTTCCTTCGGCGCTCCGCATTTATCTGATTGTGGCGGGACTTACGCCCGGGCTCCCGGCTTAACACGCAAAGCTGTTATTCGCGTTGCGCATAGCTGACAATGGAATTGAAACAGATCGAGTTTTTTGTTCGCGTTGCCGATCTCAAGAGCTTTACGCGCGCTTCGGTCATGCTCGGCGTGTCGCAATCGTCGCTGAGCCGCCAGGTCCGCCTGCTCGAGGTCGAACTGCACCAGACGCTGCTGCATCGGAATGGCCGCGGCGTCGAACTCACCGCCCCGGGCGAATGCTTCCTGATGCACGGCCGACAGGTGCTGGACGCGGCCCGGCGCGCGACGGACGCGATGGAATTGCTCCGGACGGATCCTTCGGGGCGCGTCGTCCTCGGCTTGCCGTCCCGTATCGCGCGCCTGCTGACGGCGCCACTCCTCGGAGCCTTTCTGGAAAAATTTCCCCATGCGACGCTCACCATCGCTGAAGGGTTGAGCGCGGTGCTGGATGAGTGGCTGATGCTGGGCCGAGTCGAGATCGCCGTGCTGATCGACCCGTCACCCGGCGCGGACCTCGAACTCGTGCCCCTGCATTCCGAGGAACTGGTGCTGGTAGGACCGCGCGGCAGCACCGGCGGACCCGAAGCGATCGCGCTCGCCGAGATCGCGCGCTATCCGCTGATCCTGCCGCGCGCCCCCAATCCGACGCGAAGCGCGCTCGAAGCGGCCGCGAACAAGATCGGTACCAAGCTCACGATCTCGACCGAAATCGACACGCTCCACGGCGTTCTGCAACTGGTCGAGAACCGCATGGGATATGGCGTGATGCCGGTGGGCGCCGTCCGCAGCACCGGCGGCGCCGAGCGCTTTCGCATGACGCGCATTCACTCGCCGGCGGTACGCCATCAGTTGTTCCTCGCGATGCCGCGCCATGGCAAGCACACACGACTTGCGGCGGAAGTGGCGCGGCTCATCCGGTCGCAGGACTTGCCGAAAATCCTTGGTTGACCGGAACGCGACGCAAGCGCCTTCGTGCTCGCGCGGTCGGAAGGTGGTAGATCAGGCGGTCGGAGAAGGCGCGTTCCCGCCGGCCCCATCTCGCAGCGCCTCAAGGTGTTCGATCGCCGCGCGTGCATTGACGTGCATGCGTTCACGACCGATGCGCGCATCGAGTCCGGCACGTCGCACGACCTCGAGGGCACCGGGATTCAGCCCCGCAGGCCAGAGCACGGCGCCGCTTTCGGCCACGCGCTACTCGCCCTCCATCAGCGCCTGCAACGCCGAGTATTCGATATCGGGTCCCCGGCTCAAGTCCAGTTCCAGCACGCGCGGCCTGTGCTCGCGGACCATCGCGGCAATCCGCTCCACCACAAACTGCGCTTGACGCAGTAAAGGCGCCCCTCCGGCCGCACGATCAGCAGGCCCTCGAACGTCACGTCGTCCGAGTGTTCGGGCGCCAGCGGCCGCAGCACGTCGGCGCCACGCTTGCGACCGATGACGGACACGCGTGGTTGCGCGGTCTGGCTGGTCAGGCCGATCATCGACACGATGATCGCCACGACGATGCCCTTCAGCGTGCCGAACACCAGCACACCCACACGCGCGATCAGCGCTCACCGGAATTCCATCGTCCGGACGCTGCGAAAGGCGCGGAACTCGGCCGGCTGGATCAGCCCGACCGAGTAGACGCTGCGATGAACATCGACCTGACTTGCTCTTTCCCCGCATCTGCCACGGACACGGCGCCGATGAACGCGAGCGCCATGAACAGGCCGAAGAGCATTTTCGACACGCGGCCACCGGATTGAGCACCCGCTCGCGCGTTGCTTCCACGACGAGATCCGGCGCGTTCATGGCCATCCGCCGGCGACCGGGGCGCCCTCCGCCGGATCGGCAGCGGACCATCCGGGCACCCCGCCGTCGTCCATGTGGCGCCTAGAAGCGTTCCGGCACGTACTTGAACGGAATGTCGGCAGCCTTGTATTTGCCGATCTTGCGCTTCGGCAGCTTGACCTTCGCGGCCGGCAAGGCCTTGTAGGGAACGTGCTGCAGGAAGTGGCTGATCACGTTCAGGCGCACGCGCTTCTTGTCCTCCGAGCGCGCGACGAACCATGGCGCCCACGGGTTGTCCGTCGTGGCGAACATCTCGTCGCGCGCCTTGGTGTAGTCATCCCAGCGATCGTAGGACTTGACGTCCATCGGCGACAACTTCCACGTCTTGCGACCGTCGCCGATCCGCGCCTCGAGCCGCCGCGTCTGCTCCTCGGGGCTCACCTCCAGCCAGTATTTGAGCAGGATGATGCCGGACTTGACCATCAACTGCTCGAACAGCGGCGTTAACTTCAGGAACTGCTGCGCCTGCTCATCCGTGCAGAAGCCCATCACGCGCTCGACGCCCGCGCGGTTATACCAGCTGCGGTCGAAGATCACGATTTCACCCGCGGCCGGCAGGTGCGGCAGGTAGCGCTGCGCGTACATCTGCGACTTCTCGCGCTCGGTCGGCGCGGGCAGCGCGATCACGCGAAACACCCGCGGGCTCACGCGCTCCGTGATCGCCTTGATCGTGCCGCCCTTGCCGGCGCCGTCGCGGCCCTCGAAGACGATGCAGACCTTGAGACCCTTGGCCACCACCCATTGCTGCAGCTTGACCAGTTCGGCGTGCAGCTTCTTCATTTCGCGGTCGTAGTCCTTGCCGGATAGCTTTCTTTTCGGCGCCGAATCGCCGCGCTCGGCAGCGGATGCCTTCGTGACGTCGCGGGCTGCGCTCTTCGAGTTGTCCGCGGATTTGACTTTTTTCTTCCCGTGCTTCGTACCCATCGTCATCTCCGTCAAGTCATTGCACTGCCACCGGCGCCATCACCGGCAGGTCGAATCCGCCGCCCAAGGCGAGGTACAGGTTGACACGCTGTGCCCGCCGCTCGGTTTGCACGCGCAGCAACGACATACGCGCAGTGTAGAGCACCAGTTGGCTCTGCCCGACAGCACGCAGGTCGACCGTGCCGACGCGATGCTGGATCTGCACCAATTCGAGCACGCGCGTGTTGTCGATGATGTTCGCACCGAGGATGGCGTCGCGATCGCGCAGCACGTTCTCGGCGGCTAGCGCGTTCTCCACTTCTGCAAACGAGCGTTGCGCGGTACGCGCGTAGTACGCGACCGCCTCCTTCTGTTCTGCGGTGCGAACGTCGACCTGCGCCCGCAATGCGCCGCCCTGGTAAATCGGGGCAAGCAGGTTGGCGCCGAAGCTGAAGGCCGGATTGCTCCGATCCTGCAATAAGAACACGTCGCTCGATATGTTGCTGCCGCCAGCCGTGAGGCTGATGCGCGGCAACAGCGCGGCCTTCGCTTCGCCGATCCGGTTGAATGCCGCGGCGACGCGGCGCTCGGCGGCGACAACGTCCGGTCGGCGCTCGAGCAATTCCGAAGGTACGCCAACGGAAACGGCGGGTGGCATCGGCGCAAGTTGCTGCGCCACGGCGATCTCCGCCGCGGGGTAGCGTCCGAGCAGCAGTTCGAGCGCCCGCAGCGCCTGCTCACGCGCCAATTCGACCTGGCGCAGCATGTCACGATAGGAGCCCACGTTGGCGCGCGCTTCCGCTACCGCCTGCTCATTGCCGTTGCCAATACGCAAGCGATCCTGCGCAAGATTCGTGAGCGACTCGGACGAATGGAGCGAGTCGATGACGATCGCGCGCTGCAACCCCGCCTCGATGGCCACGAACCAGGCCTTGGCCACCGTCGCTGCGAGTGACTGGCGGGCATAAGCATAGTCGGCCTGCACGGCCGCCGATTGCGACTCGGCCGCGGCCTCGCCGTAGCGGAGACGACCCCAGACGTCGAGTTCGAGTGACGCGTTGAGGAACACCGCATTCAGGCCGCCGCCGCCGCCTGCCTTGCCGCTCTGCGTGGCCGCCAGCCCCACTGACGGATAGATCGACCCGCTCGCCACCGCCACATACCCCGAGGCCTGTTCGACGCGCGCCGCCGCTGCCTGCAGGTCGGCGTTGTACATCAGCGCCTCGACCACCAGCGCCGACAACGCAGGGTCATCGAACGACGCCAGCCAGCGGTCTGCCACGGGCGCGGCCGCACCGCCCGGGGCCTTCCACGTCGGAGGTACGTTCGTGTGCGGGAGCGCGTCCCTGCGCAGTTCGTCGGTAGTGGGCGGAGGCTTGAGCGCGCAACCCGCCAACGCGACCGCAGCGGCCACCGCGAGAAGCTTCCGGCAGACGAGACGTGCGCGCATCAATGGAGCTTCAGCACGAGGTAATTCATGTACGACCCAACGCGCAGGATGACCTTGCGCAGGATGTGCAGGAACTGCGCACTTTGCGTGTAGATCGCGGCATCGCCGGACGCGCCTGCGGCGAGAAACCGTTGCCGGTCACGCTCCGCGATGTCGAACTTCACCGCGTACGTGCCGGGCGGCTGGTTGGCGAGTGCGGACATCGGGATGGTGCCGGTCGCCGGCAACTGACCCTGGCCGATGGCCCAGATGATGGAGTCGACCTTGCCCTTGACGATGTCGCCGGGATACGTCTGAAGCGCGAACTCCGCTTCGTCGCCGGCCTGCACCTTGGTGAGCTCGTTCTGCTCGAAGAAGGCGACGACCTGGCCGTCGGCCTCGACCAGTGTCATGACGGGATTGAGCGGTAAGCCCGCCACGAATGCGCCGGGTCGCAGTTGCAGGTTGATCACATAACACTCGCACGGCGACACGGTCGTCGTCTGCTCGAGGAGCCATTTCGCGTTGGCGAGTTGCGAGCGAGTCTGCGCGACCTGGGCGTACGTGCCGCCGACCTTGGTCCCGAGCTTCTGGCGCACCTGGCCGACGGAGGCGAGCGCCTGCCCCTCCGCGGCCTGCGCCTGCGCCTGTGCGCTGCGCGCGGACTCGCGCGACGCGACGAGCTCGGCCAGGTTCGCTTCCGCTTGCTCGAGGTCGAAGCGCGCTCCGGCGCCGGACTGCGCGAGCTCGCGGTTCTGCTCGACGCGCTTACGCGCAAGCGCGAGCTTGGCGTCGACCTCGGTGATGCGCGACGCCGCCTGCGCGATCGTCGCGCGCGCCTCCGCGACCTTCGCGGTAGCGCCGGTCAGCGTTTCCTCGGTCTCGCGCTGGCCGCCCTGCGCGAGCGCCAGCTGAGCCTCGAGGTTCGCGACGTCGAGCTGGTACGGCGTGGGATCGACGCGAAACAGGACCTCGCCCTTGTGCACCAGGCGGTTGCCTTCCTCGACCGGCACCTCGAGCACGCGACCGCGCACCTGCGACACGATCGGGATCGTGTATTTGAAGACCCGAAGCTTGGACGACGAGGGCGCCACCACGTTGAGGGTGAGGATCATGATCGTCAGCGCGACGATCGGAATCGTCACGACAATGACCTGCGACGTGATGTTCCACGGCAGCCATTTGAACTTGATGAAGATGAGCCATACGAAGAACGAGTAGATGCCGAGCAGCAGGATGTCCATCTATGCTTCCTTCGCTGCCGGCGGCTCCGCGTGGAGGTCGCGCCGCAACGTCTCGAGGTGCGGCGCGAGCTGACCGCGCGCGGCCATCGAGTCGAGCTCCGTTCGCAGATGCTCGATCTCCGCATCGAGCAACTGGCCTTCCCTCGCCTTCGCGCTGCGCTCCACGAAATAGTCGTCGTGCTTGTCGGTGCCGTACGCCATCCGATAGGCGACCGGCCGCGAGTAGGCCCAGATCCAGGCCAGCGGCCAGAGAATCCCGCCGAAGAACAGCGACAGCACGCACAGCGTGTTGATGGCGTCCTTCTGCGGGTGGTGGCGCTTCTCGGCGATCTTCTCGGGCAGGATATGAACGAGCCAGAAGACCACCAGCACGACGACCGGAACGACGATGAGCACGACGACTGCCATGACGTCCGCCACCGCGTCGAGTGCGTCACCCGAGAAGAGCGACGCGTGCGCGAACGACGGCAACGCCAGCGCGGCGATGGCGAGCGCCGCCGATACGACGCTCGACGCCGAAATCGGCGCACGAACCTTCGCGCCCCTGCGATACACGCGCGCGCTCAACCTGCCCGGCACATTGCCGGCGATCCTGAATCTCTGCATCTTCCTACCCTCGCTCCTTCTCATGACCGTCGACGCGCGGCCTGTGCCTCCCGTGAGCGGGCGCCGTCACGCCATGATGTTGACGCCGCCATCGACATCCATTGTCTCGCCGGACAGTCGCCGCGCGTACGGGGTTGCAAGACACGCACAGGTAAAGCCGAAGTCCATGATGTCCACCAGTTCGCCGATCGGCGCGCGCTGCTCGACTTTGGCGAGCAGCAGGTCGAAGTCGTTGAGGCCGAACGCGGCGCGCGTCTTGAGCGGACCAGGCGAGATCGCGTGTTCTCGGATGCCCTTCCCTCCCAGTTCGTAGGCAAGGTAGCGGCAGCATGCTTCGAGCGCTGCCTTAACGGGCCCCATGACGCTATACAGCGGAATCACCTTGCTGGCGCCATGATAGCTCATCGCGAACATCGCCCTTCGTGCGGATGGCACGTCTGGCGCCCCCCTCCCTGGTTATCGCAGCGACTTCGCGCGAATCGCGGATGCTGGGGGCACGAACCGGCTCGGCACGCGGGCGATGAGTCGTCGTCCTCGACGCGCTGCGACGGCCACCGGGACGCGCCGCCGGGCGATAGCGGTCCGTTTGCCTTGCTGGTGCCGATCGCCATGGCGGCTACAATCCTCCCATGGCAAGAGCAAAGGCACGTCCGCCGCGGCATCCGCGCAGCCCGATCGCGCGCCCTGCACTGCCGCGAAATCCGCCACGGCAACCGTTGTCGCCGCCGGCGGGCCCCAAGCGCGGACCCCGCGGCCCCGTCGGCGAATGACGGATACGAGGACGGGATCCATGTGGAAGGAGAGCACGCTGCGCTGGTGGGGGATCACCCGCGACGCGGTCCATCTCTGGCTCGACTGCAACGCCTTCACCTACGCCGGCGCGTTGGCGTTCTACACGCTGTTTTCGCTGGCACCGGTCGTCATCATCGCGGTGTCGGTGATCGGTGTGGTGCTGGGCGAGGAGGCAGCGCACGGGCAGATCGTCGCGCAGCTGCAGGACGTGATGGGCCAGGGGGCGGCCGCTGCGGTGGAGCAGGCAGTCGCGCGATCCCGCATCGAGGAGTCAGGCCTGCTGCCGACGCTGCTCGGTGTTGCCGCGCTGCTCATCGGCGCCACCACGGTGTTCGGGCAGATGCAGTTTTCGCTCAACACCCTCTGGGGCGTGGTTGCGCGGCCGAATCGCAACAGCATCTTCATGTTCGTGAAAAGTCGCCTGTTGTCACTGACCGTCGTGCTGGCGATCGGGTTCGTGCTGCTGGTGTCGCTGCTGCTCGGCGTCGTGCTGCGCGGTGTGCTGCACTTCGCCCACCAGTTCGTGCCGGCCGTTGCTGCGCTACTGAGCGGGACCGAGTTGCTGCTCTCGCTGCTGGCGTCCACGCTGCTGTTCTGCGCCATCTTCAAGGTGCTGCCCGACGTGGTGCTCCGTTGGCACGACGTGATCGTCGGCGCGATGGTCACCGCCGTGCTGTTCTCCATCGGCCGCTACGCGATCGCCGCCTATCTCGCCTACACCGCCACCGCCTCGACTTATGGCGCCGCGGGCTCGGTGGTGCTGATCCTTTTGTGGGTCTACTACTCGTCGTTGATCCTGCTGTTCGGCGCTGCCTTCACCAGGACCCATCTGCTCGCGCAAGGCCGCACCGTCGTGCCGCGTAACTCGGCGGTGCTGGTCAGGCAGGAGCTCGTGACCGACCCGTTGGCGTGAACGCAGGGCGGGAATCGACCGCGCGTGGTGGCTCGAACCTGCCTTCGAGGGTATCGGCCGCCTTTACCGCACGGCCGAAATTGGCCATCATTGGCCAACCCCATCCACGCGGGAGCCTTCGAAAATGCCGATTGCGACGTTCGGGACAGGGTGGCGTGTTCACCTCCGCCATTGGCTCAATGGCCTCGCCGCGCTGGCCTGCATGGTCACTGTCAGCGCGATCGCACAGGACAAGGGCCCGGTGCGCAGCTTCGACATCGTGAAAAATAGCGACGGATACGTCGCCAACGTCGTGATGTTCGCCCCAGTGGCGCCGGACATCGCGTGGAACGTCCTCACCGATTTCGACAACATGCAAAAGTGGGTGCCCAACGTGCGCGAGAGCAGGATAGCGGCGCGCGACGGCAACGCGTTCACCGTCGAGCAGAAAGGCGTCGCGAAGTTCGGTCTGTTGAGTTTTTCGTACACCAGCGCGCGCAAGATGGAACTCGACCCGCGAAAGTCCATCCTGTCCACGCAGGTGGCGGGCAGCATGCGCCGCCTCGTGTCGCTGATGAAGGTCTCGCCCGACGGCGTCGGCACACGCCTCGACTACAAGCTCGAGATCGAGCCTGCCGGAATTGCCGCGACGGTGATGTCGAAGGAATTCCTGCAGCACGAGATCACCGAGCAGTTCACCGCGATCGTGGGCGAGATGGTCAAGCGCGGCAAGTAACGTCGCGGTGGAGGCGCGCGCGGCCCCCGCTCCGACTCGCCGAACCGGAGATCAGAACATCTCGCCCCCGCGGGCACGGCGGATGATGTCGTAGACGGTCACGAGGTCGCCGATTGGAATCTGACCGGGCGCCGAAGCGGACTCGCCGACGCCGAAGCTGAGCCACGAACCGAACAGGCCGCCGACCATCCGGGTCACCGACCCGAGCGGCCCCACCGACATGCTGATCAGCGGGATACGCGTCTTGTTGTCGGCCTCGGCCGTCGCCGCAAGCAGCCGGAGTATGTCGGCCCGGTCGCGCGGCATGACCTGCACCATGGCCACGTCGGCGCCGAGCCGTTCCGCCTCGAGGAACCGGTCGACGAGGTAGTCGAGCCCGGGCGTGTAGCTCAGGTTGTGATAGGACAGGATGAGCCGGATCTCGTGCCGCCGCGTGTCCTCCCGCACCCGGTGCAGATGCTCGGCGTCGTTGTCCATCTCGTAATCGATGAAATCGACGAGCCGCGTGGCCGCCACTGCTCCGTAGAGTTCGACGACCTTCTCGTCGCCGATCGCGATCGGCTCGCCACCTCCGCTCACCGCGCGGCGCGTGAATATGATGGGACGCTTGCCGACGATGTCGCGCAGCGCGCGTGCCGTCGCGATCACCGCGTCGGTGTCGCCCACGGCGCCGAAGTGATCGACTCGCCACTCGACGATGTCCGGCTTCTGCCTGAGGACACTGGTGGCCTCGGCAAGCAACCGCTCGCGCGTCCGGCCGACCAGCGGCGTGCAAAGCAGCGGCGTTTCGCCGGAGAGCTTCCTGCCGTGTACATCGACCGCCTTGATATGTTTCTTCATGCCATCACTCCGATTTTTTAAGGCGCGGCGGCGCGGCGGGTCCCGGCCATCGGACGGCCGGAACCACGCTTGTCGCGGCCGCCCTTTTCCGCGGGATGCTCGGCGAGATACGCCTTCAGCGTCTCGAGGCACCGCATCGCGTGCTCGGCATAGCCTATCTCCTCGTGCCGCTCCTTGTTGGGCAGCTCGATCGAGTACACGCAGCGGGGGATGTGCGCCAGGATGCGCGCGACGTCGATGCCTCCCTCGCCGACGTAAAGCCGCGCCTCGCGCATGATGCGGATCATCTCGGCGCGCTCGGTCGGGATTTCGGCGGGAGCGTCGCACAATTGGGCGAAGTGGAACCACTCGCGCGGCAATGCGTCAAGGTCGGCCGGGTCGTCGCCGGCGCGATGGATGTGGTGCGTGTCGATCATCAGCCCCGCGTTGCTCCGGTTCACCGCGCGCAGCACGTCGACCGCCTGCGCCAGGGTGGCCACGGCGGCAATGGGGACGCACTCGAGATCCACCGTCAGCCCGAACGGCTTGGCGAGGTCGCAGATCTCGCCGAACTTCTCGACGTAGAACTCGCGATCGCCACCCCAGATGCTTGACAGGACGGCCTTCGCGCCCAGTTCGGCCGCCACTTCCATCGCCGGCAGATATTTCGTTGGGTGCAGGCCCTCGTACACGCGGGCAAGCTCGATGTCATGTACGCGCACCCCCGTCGCCGCGAGCGCCCGCTTCGTCTGCTTCAGCAACTGCGGGTTGTCGGCCAGCGCATAGTTGGGCTCGCCGGGCAGCCCCATGAAAATGGGGCGAATGCTCACGTATTCGTAGCCGGCTCTCGCCGCGATGTAGGTCATTTCCGGCGGCGCACAGCCGAGCACGGTCAGGTGGGCCAGGGAGAATTCTTGTTCCATGGTTGTCGCCCCTCTAGTCACCGGTCGAGACGTGGTGGACCTTCTTGCCGGGCGAGTAGATGTCCATGATGTTCCAGTGGCCCGCCGTGGGCACCGGCTCGTTCTTCATGTACACGTCGAGCACCACCGGCCGCTTCGACTTGATCGCCTTTTGCAGCGCCGGCCTGAATTCGGCGGCCGACTCGACCTTGACGCCGTCCACACCGTACGCGCGCGCGATCGCCGCGAAATCGGGCGACCACGTCTTGCCATTCTTCTCGAACACCGTGGCGAACGTCGTCCCGAAGTGGGCCGACTCGAGGCCGGCGATGGTGCCGAACGCGTGGTTGTTCATGATCACCCAGACGACCGCGATGTCTTGCTCGAATGCGGTGGCCAGCATCGCCGGGTTCTGCCCGAAGCCGCCGTCGCCGATCAGAGCCACCACGACCTTGTCCGGGAGGGCCACCTTGGCGCCCAGGGCCGCCGGAGCGCCAAAGCCCATCGTCGCGTATCCGCCCGGCGTGAACACGGTGCCCGGCGTGTAGATCGGGTACTGCTGTGCCATGCCGTTCTTGTTCCAGCCCACGTCGGTGCACAGGATCGAATCGCGTGGTGCCACGGCACGCAGATCGGCGAGGATGCGCTCGGGCCGCATCGGCCAGGCATCACTCTCCATTGCCTTCCTGTTGTCGGCGACGAACTGCTTGCGGTTGGCGGCCAGCTCGGCCACCAGCTTCGCGCGCTGCACGCCCTTGGGCGCCAGCTTGCGCGCGACACGGTTCAGTACTTTCAGTGCTCCCTTGAGGTCCGCGACCGCGCCGATCGCCACCGGGTAGTTGCGGCCGATCTCGGCCGGATCGATGTCGATATGGATCAGCTTGGTCGGTGGCATGCTGAACGTGTACTCGCTTTCCCACGAGCTGCAGTCGGCCTCCGAGAAGCGCGTGCCCAGGCCGAGGATCCAGTCGGCGCCCTTGCACTTGTCGTTGATGAACTTGGTCCCCCAGAACCCGGACATGCCGAGGATCAGCGGATGGTCGTCGGGCAGCGCACCCTTGCCCATCAGCGTGTGGGCGGCGGGCAGCGACAGGTGTTCGGCCAGTTCACGCATCTCGTCGGCCGCGTCGGCCAGCAGGATGCCGCCGCCGGCGTAGAGCAGCGGCGACTTCGCGGCGAGCAGCGCACGGATGATTTCTTCGGCCGCCACATCGTCCAGCGAGGGCTTGTGCAGGGATTTCGCGTTCGCCAGCACGCGCTTCCACAGGCTGACATCGACCTCCTTGGAGAAGATGTCCATCGGCACGTCGACCAGCACCGGGCCGGGCCGTCCGCTCTCGGCCAGCGTGAACGCCTTCTCGATGATCTCGGGGAAGAGGTGCGCCGAATCCACGCGCCACGCCCGCTTCACGAACGGCCGGTAGATCTCGTACTGCGACGCGTCGGCATGCAGGTTCACTTCCTGGTGCGGATGCTTGCCGAAGTAGTGCGTCGGAACGTCGCCGGCAATCACCACCATCGGGATCGAGTCGAGCGCCGCATTGGCCACGCCCGTCGCGGCGTTGGTCAACCCTGGCGACAGGTGCGTCAGCAACACCGCGGTTTTCTTGGTCGCCCGCGCGTAGCCGTCGGCCGCGTGCGCCGCGATCTGCTCGTGGCGGGTGTTGATGAACTTGATTTTCTTGCTCTTCGACAGCGCGGCAAGCACGGCGATGTTCGTATGACCACAGAGGCCGAAGATGTGCTTGACGCCGCGCGCCTCGAGGTACTTCACCAGCTGGTTCGCGATCTGGTCTTTCATGGGGTAATTCCTTAAGGTCCATTGAGCCCGCGGCTTGGTCCGCGGCGAGTGGTCGATTCAGTCGTTGCCCGGCGTTGACGACGCGTCGGTGGACACCGGCACGGCGCGCCGCGCCGGCCCGCTGTAGCGATACGGGATTTCCTTCGGCATCGGCCCCATGATCCGGCGGCCGCGCTGCTTCTGCTCCCACGCGTGGGCGAG
>JBDTNR010000021.1:0-15824 GCA_039933655.1 Betaproteobacteria bacterium
TGATGCCCGAGCCGCGCGCGATGAACATCGCGATTTTTCTGGACGAGGTCAACGAATTCAACGGCCCGCTGATGTTCATCCCGGGCAGCCACCAGCTGGGCGTCATCGACGCGTCGCACGACACGTCGACCACCAGCTACCCGTTGTGGACGATCGATCACGACACCATCGGCAAGCTGGTGGCGCGCGGCGGCATCGTCGCGCCCAAGGGGCCGCCGGGCTCGATGATCATGTTCCATTCGTGTCTCGTGCACGCGTCGACGTCGAATCTTTCGCCTTGGAACCGGGTCAGCGTCTATCTGAGCCTGTGCGCGGTGTCCAACCACATCCGCCGCTTCAAGCGGCCCGAATACATCGCGCATCGCGATTTCGCGCCGATCGCGACGCTGCCCGACGATTGCCTGCTGCGCGACTACGACGTGGCGCTGCCGTGGAAGGGCGGAACGCCCGAGGCGGCGTTGCGGCCGGCGCTGGCCGCATGAGCGCAGGCGCGGGCGCGCACTGTGTGCATAACCATAGCCCGGTGTTGGGCTACCCGCCGGGCTACACACCAGCCGACTTGTCCAACGGAGATGCTCGATGAGCCTCTATGCCAAGCTGCAACAGCGCGCTGCCGAGGGCAACCCGCTGCGGGTCGGCCTCATCGGCGCGGGCAAGTTCGGCGCGATGTACCTCGCGCAAGTTCCGAAGACGCCGGGGGTGCACCTCGTCGGCATCGCCGACCTCGCCCCCGACAATGCGCGCGCGAGCCTCGCTCGCGTCGGCTGGGCGGCGCAACGGATGGACGCGACGTCGCTCGACGACGCGCTCGCGAAAGGCCACACGCACATCGGTGACGACTGGCAGGCGCTGGTGCGCCATCCGCGCATCGACATCATCGTCGAATGCACGGGCAATCCCATCGCGGCCGTCGAACATTGCCTCGAGGCGTTTCGCCAGCGCAAGCACGTCGTCAACGTCACCGTCGAGGCCGATGCCTTCTGCGGGCCGCTGCTGGCGCGCAAGGCCGCCGCCGCGGGCGTCGTCTACAGCCTCGCGTTCGGCGATCAGCCGGCGTTGATCTGCGATCTCGTCGATTGGGCGCGCACTGCCGGTTTCGATGTCGTCGCGGCGGGGCGCGGCCACAAATGGCTGCCGCATTTCGCGCAATCGACGCCGGAAACGGTGTGGGGCCATTACGGGCTGACGCCGGAGCAGGCGCGCATCGGCGGCCTCAATCCGAAGATGTTCAATTCCTTTCTCGACGGTTCCAAGCCGTCGATCGAATGCACCGCGGTATGCAACGCCACCGGCCTCGTCGCGCCGCCCGACGGACTCACCTATCCGCCGGCGTCGATCGACGACATTCCCGCGGTGTGCCGGCCCCGCGCCGAGGGCGGCGTGCTGCATCAGAAGGGACAGGTCGAAGTGATCTCGTCGCTGGAGCGCGACGGCCGTCCGATCGGCTACGACATCCGCTTCGGCGTGTTCGTCGTGTTCGAGGGCGACACGCAGTACATCCGCAACTGCTTCCAGGAGTACATGGTGCGCACCGACGAGAGCGGCCGCTACGCGTGCCTGTACAAGCGCTGGCACCTGATCGGACTCGAAGTCGGCGTCTCGGTCGCCTCGGTGGGCCTGCGCGGCGAAGCCACCGGCGCCGCCGCCACGTTCAACGCCGATGTCGTCGCCACCGCCAAGCGCGATCTGGCCGCCGGAGAAACCCTCGACGGGGAAGGCGGCTACACGGTCTGGGGCAAACTGTTCCCCGCGGCCAAATCGCTGGCGATCGGCGGCCTGCCGCTGGGTCTCGCGCACAACGTGAAGCTGGTGCGGCCGGTGCGCGAGGGACATTCGCTGACGTGGGCCGACGTCGCCATCGACGCCACGCTGCCCGCCTATCAGACGCGGCGCGAAATGGAGTCACTGTTCGGAGGCACGGCACAACCGAAGCAACAGCGCGTCGCCTGACCGCCACCAACGGCCCACGACCGACCCATGGCGACGCAAGCCACCAGCACCCCTCCTGTGGACGACCACGCGTTCTCGGCGCCGGAAAAGCGGGTGATCGCCGCGTGCGCCATATCGATGCTGATCGTGCAGATGGACTGGTACGCGCTCAATCTCGCGATCCCTGCGATCGGCATTGCGTTCAACGTGCCCTCGACCGACCTGCAATGGGTCGTCAGCGGTTACATGCTGTCGATCGGCGCGCTGATGGTAACGGCCGGGCGGCTGGCCGACATCTTCGGCCGGCGGCTCGTCATCGTCATCGGCCTCGCGATTTTCGGCGTCGTCTCGTTCATCTGCGGGACGGCGCCGGGCGAGGTCTACCTGATCGTCGCGCGCGTCGTGCACGGCATCGGGGCGGCGCTGATCTTCCCGGTGTCGATCGCCGTCGTGTCCAGCACGTTCACCGGCGCTCGGCAGGCGCGCGCCATCGGCGTCGTGCTGGGCTTCGCCGCCATCGGCACGGCGCTGGGCCCGTTCGTCGGCGGGACATTTTCCGAGTATCTCGACTGGCGCGGCGTGTTCTTCATCAACATTCCGTTCTGCGCGGTGGCGATCTTCCTGCTGTTGCGCTACGTGAAGGAGACGCGCGACGCCAACGCCGACCGCCACATCGACCTACCCGGGATGCTCGCGATCACCGGCGGGCTCGTCGGCATCAGCCTCGCGTTCGATCGCGGCGGCGCGTGGGGATGGATGTCGCCGTCCACGCTGGGAATGGGGGGCGGCGGCATCGCGCTGCTGGCGCTGTTCGTGCTGATCGAGTCGCGCGTGCGCGCGCCGCTTGTCGACCTGTCGCTGTTCCGCAATCGTGCCTTCGACGCCGTCGTGCTGGCCGGATCGCTGTCGAACGTCGTGTTCTGCTTCGTCGCCGTCTTCTCGGCGCTGTACCTGCAGGAGGCGCGCGGCATGTCGCCGTTCAATTCGGGGCTCGTGTTCCTCGCGCTGTCTGCGGGCGCCGGGTCCGCGAGCTATTTCTCGGGACGCCTCGCGGAGCGCTTTCCCGCCGACCGCCTGATGGCGATCGGCATGCTGATCAGCGCCGTCGGTATCGTGGGCCTCACCAGCGTCGAGTCGCTTTGGCTGTACGCGCCGCTGTTCATGCTGACGGGCGTCGGCCTGGGGCTGGGCTGGGCGCTGGCCAGCGTCGCCACTCAGGCCGTGGTGCCGGCGGAACTCGCCGGCGCGGCGTCGGGCATCACGCTGACGGCGCTCGTGATGCTGGGCGCGGTAGGTGTGGCGATCGGCGCCGCGGTGCTGGAGTTGCTGGCCGGATCGGCGAGCGCGGCGGGAGCGGACGCCGCGGCGATCAATACGGTATTGCGCGTCGGTGCGGCGCTGGCATTCGCCGGCGCCGTCGCGCTGCTGGCGTTCGGCCGCCGCGCCTAGAACAGCTGCTGCCGGCGCGACTCCTTCCCTAATGCCGCGGTGCCGGGGCCCTCGTCATCGCGCGTCTTGAGGGTGCGGATGGCGGGTGGCGAGAGCGCGGCTTCCAACCACCAGGGCGAGCGCGACGACGAGCAGGGCGGCCGCGACCGCGAACGTCGTCCGCATGCCGGTGGCAACGGCCACGGGATGCGCCGTCGTGATGTCGGTCGTCGCGGAGGCGAATGCGAACACCGCGCCCATGACGGAGGCACCGCTGACGAGCCCCAGATTGCGCGACAGGTTGAGCATGCCGGAAACCACACCCCGCTGGTCCAGGCTGATGTCCGTCATGACGGCGGTGTTGTTGGCCGTCTGGAACAGCGCATAACCGACCGTGATGACGACGATGGGGGCGAGATAGCCGGGGATGCCGAGCGTCACCGGCAACAGGGAGAGAACGAAGGATCCGGCCGCCATTGCGCCGAGCCCGACCATGGTCATGCGCTGCGCGCCAAAACGGTCCGCAATGCGTCCGGACGGTACCGCGGTCAGCGCGACAACGAGCGGGCCGACCGCCAGGACCAGCCCGAGAAGAGCCGCGTCGAGTCCGAGCGTACGCGACAGGTAGAACGGCCCGACCACCAGCGTCGACATCATCACCGTCGAGACGAGCGCGCTCGTGGCGAGGCTGGCACTGAAGCCAGGATCGCGGAACATCGCCAAGCGGATCAAGGGGGATGCGGCTGTCGACTCGGCAAGAACAAAGAGTCCGCCACCGACGACGGCCGCCAGCAGCAGCGCCATGTTGAGTGCACCGAAACTGCCGCGCCCCGCATCGTGGTGAACGGTCATGGCGAGTGCATAGGCCCCGAGCGTCAGCGCGAGCAGCAGCGTGCCCGCACCGTCGAAACCGGCCCGATCGGTCTTCGGCTCCCCGCGGTCGACGGGCAGGTAGCGATACGCAAGAAAAAAGGTCAGGACACCCAGCGGCACACTGACGAGAAAGATTGCCCGCCACCCGAATCCGGCGATCAGAATGCCGCCAAGCGATGGACCGAGCGCGGTGCCGATCGCGGACATCGTTCCGAGCAAGCCCATGGCACTGCCGGTCTTTCCCTTCGGCACTGTCGCGCCGACAAACGCCATGGTGAGGGCCATCATGATGGCGGCCCCGAGGCCCTGTGCCGCCCGGGCGGCGATCAGCAGACCGAGCGTGGGTGCCAAGCCGCATAGGCTTGTGGCCACCGTGAACAGGAGGATTCCGGCCAGCAGCAGCCGTCGGCGGCCGGTGATGTCACCGAGGCGGCCGACGCTGACGATCAGGGAGGTGATGGCGAGGAGATAGGCGAGGACGACCCACTGGACTTCCTGAAATGAGGCATCGAACGCCTGGGCCAACGTCGGCAGGCCGACATTGGCGATGCTGGTGCCGAGCGAGGACAGCAACATGGACAGCGAAAGGCTGGCGAGCGCCCATCGAACCGAAGGCGTCGGTTCCGCACTTCCAGCGACCGCCTCATTGCGTGTTGCCGTGATTGGCTTCAACTTGAACTCCGTTGTCTGGCACTCCCGAAGTGGAGTTTTCACCAGCGTAGCGGTTGGCGTGGCATGGCGGAAGACGCAGCATTTGCACTTTATTAGTGCGTTTGACGCCACATCTCAATCAAATTGCGCTATGGTCGATGCATGTCGGCACCCGATCTCAACCTGCTGGTCACCCTTGATGTGCTGCTTGCGGAAGGCAGCGTTGCGCGCGCCGCCCGCCGTTTGCGGCTCAGCCCGTCGGCGATGAGCCGGGCGCTGGCGCGATTGCGCGAGACGACGGGCGATCCCCTGTTGGTCAGGGCCGGACGCGGTCTCGTCCCCACGCCACGGGCGATCGAACTCCGCGAGCGGGTCGGTCAACTCGTGCAGGACGCAGAAGCTGTGCTGCGCCCTGCCGAGAAGTTCAAGCTCGAACAGCTGGTCCGAACGTTCACGCTCCGGACCAGCGAAGGGTTTGTCGAGAACTTCGGACCGGCCCTGATTGCCCGCGTCGGCGAGGAGGCTCCCGGCGTGCGCCTTTGTTTCGTGCAGAAGCCCGACAAGGACAGCACGGCACTGCGCGACCGGACCGTCGACCTGGAAACGGGCGTCGTGGGAAAGACGACGGCGCCGGAACTGCGCGTGCAGGCACTGTTCCGGGACCGGTTCATCGGCGTCGTGCGCATGGGGCACCCGCTCTGCCAGGGCGAGATCACGCCCTCCCGATATGCGGCCGGCAGGCACATCGGCGTCTCGCGGCGGGGTCTTGCCAGGGGACCGATCGATGAAGCCTTGAATCCACTCGGGCTGCAACGGGCGATGGTCACGATCGTCGGTGGCTTTGCGACCGCACTGGCGCTCGCCCGGGCCTGCGACCTCATCGCCAGCGTTCCCGAACGCCATACGGGAAACCTGCGCGCAGGAATGCATGATTTTCGCCTTCCGGTCGCCATGCCGGAGATCACGGTGTCATTGCTCTGGCACCCGCGGCTGGATGCCGATCCGGCGCATCGCTGGCTGCGCGGGTGCGTGCGGGACGCCTGCGCCTCAGGCAACTCACTGCGCTGAGGGAAAATCACGGTGAACTCGACGACGAGCCGACATCTGCTGAACGACGTCCATTCGCAACTCAATGCCACCACCGTGGCGCGCATCGAACGGCCGCGATCCCTCGCGGCGCTGCAGGCGTCCGTGCGGCAGGCGAAGGCGCTGGGTCTCCACGTTTCGGTCGCCGGCGGCAGGCACGCGATGGGAGGCCAGCAGTTCGCGCCGAACTCGTTGCATCTCGACACGACCGGGCTGAATCGGGTGCTCGCCACCGATCCCGAGCGCGGCTTGCTCACCATCGAAGCGGGCGCCGATTGGCCGACGATCATCGAGGCCAGCCACGGCATGACAGGTCCATCCGGCGCGCCGTGGAGCATCCGCCAGAAGCAGACCGGCGTCGACGCCGTCACGCTCGGTGGCTCGATCTCGGCCAACGCGCACGGCCGCGGCCTGCTGATGCAGCCGCTCGGTGACGACATCGACGCTTTGGAGGTCGTCAATGACCAGGGCGAGCTCGTTGCATGCAGCCGCGCGCGGAACGCCGAACTGTTCTCGCTGGTGATCGGCGGTTACGGACTGTTCGGCGTCATCTACTCGGCCACGCTGCGCCTGACGCCGCGGTTGCGGTTGAAGCGCGTCGTCGACATCATCGACCTGGACGATGCGATGAACGCCGTGTTCCGTCGCGCGGAGCAGGGATGCCTGTACGGCGACTTCCAGTTCGTCATCGATGCCCGCGACGAGCGCTTTCTGCGGCGCGGCGTCTTTGCCTGCTACATGCCATCGACGGTGGAGGAAACGGCGCCCGAAGCAACCGCGGACCTCACGCCGGACGCATGGCTCAAGCTGCTGAAGCTCGCCCACGACGACAAGGCCAGCGCGTTTCGGCTGTACGCACAGCACTATCTCGGCACCGACGGCAACTGCTACTGGTCGGATACGATGCAGTTGTCGACCTACCTTCCGAGTTACGCGGACTTTCTCGATGGTGCGCGGGACGAGGCGGGGCGGAGTGCTGCGGAAACGCTTGTCATCGGCGAGCATTACGTCCCGCGCGGGGAGTTGCTGGCGTTCATGCAGAAGGCGGCGGAAGTCCTGCGGACCTTCGGGACGGAAGTCATCTATGGCACCATCCGCGCCATCATGCGCGACACGACGTCGTTCCTGCCCTGGGCCCGCGCGGATTTCGCGTGCGTGATCTTCAACCTTCGAACCCCGCACACCGACGAAGGACTGCGCCGTACGGCGGATACCTTTCGTGCGCTGATCGATATCTGCATCGAACTGCGCGGCAGTTACTTCCTCACCTATCATCGCCATGCGTCGCCGACCCAGGTCGAGCGATGCTATCCGCGATTCCGCGACTGGCTGCGCCTGAAACTAAAGTACGACGCGGACGAGCTATTCACGAGCAGCTGGTATACGCACTATCGTGACGCGTTCGCGGCTCATCCAGGGGCGCCGGACCAAAGGCCGCCTGCATGACGTCGCGGCGCCCGGGCCAAACGATTGCGGCGATCGTTTGATCGCCGCAATCGGTACTTCGGGGTGAATGCTCGCGTGCCCGACATCCGCATGTCGCGCAATGCCGGGTCGCCGGTGCCTAGCGCTTGCCCTTGAACGCCACGACCTTTTGCTTCTGCTCGCCTAAGCCCTGGATCCCCAGCGTCACCACGTCGCCGGCCTTCAGCCACTGCTGCGGCTTCATGCCCATGCCCACCCCCGGCGGCGTGCCCGTCGTGATGACGTCGCCCGGCAGCAGCGTCATGTACTGCGAGACGTCTGCCACGACTTGGGCGGCGCCAAAGATCATTGTCCTGGTGTTGCCCGTCTGCTTGCGCACGCCGTTGACGTCCAGCCACATGTCGAGGTTCTGCACGTCCTTGACCTCGTCGGCGGTGACCATCCACGGCCCCAGCGGACCGAACGTGTCGCAGCCCTTGCCCTTGCCCCACTGCGACGCGCCTTTCTTCAGCTGGAAGTCGCGCTCCGACACGTCGTTGATCAGGCAATAGCCGGCGACGTACTTGAGCGCGTCCTTCCTGTCGACGTAGCTCGCCTTGCGGCCGATCACGATGCCGAGTTCCACTTCCCAGTCGAGCTGCGTCGAGTTCTTCGGCACCATCACGTTGTCATTCGGGCCGACGATGCACCCGGGCGACTTGAAGAACACGATCGGGTTCTCCGGGATCGGCGAGCCGGTTTCCTTCGCGTGGTCGATGAAGTTCAAGCCGATCGCGACGAACTGCGACGGCTTGGCCACGCAGGGACCCAGGCGCGGCTTGCCTTTCACCAGCGGCAGTCGCTTGACGTCGAGCTTCTTCAGCTTGGCGAGTTCGGCAGGCGCGAGCGTGGCGCCGTCGATGTCCTTCACCTTCTTCGACAGGTCGCGCAACTTGCCGTCGGCGTCGATGAGGCCGGGTTTTTCCTTGCCGGCCGGGCCGTAGCGTACGAGTTTCATGTTGTGTGTCTCCAATTGCTTTGCAGAAAGATGCAAATACGGGGCGGCCGCGCCGCCCCGGGTCCACGAGAAGTGTTAAATCGTCATGCCGCCGTCGACCGAGAAGATCTGGCCGGTGGCAAATGCGGATTCGTCGGACGCGAGGAAAATCACGACCGGCGCGATCTCCTCGGCCTTGGCGAGGCGGCCCATCGGCTGGCGCGCGACGAACATCTTGCGTGCCTCCACCGGATCGGCGAAGGCGTTGATGCGGTCGCCGAGCGACGGCGTGTCGACGGTGCCAGGGGCGATGCCATTGCAGCGCACGCCCTTCTGTACAAAATCGGCGGCGACGGCCTTGGTCAACCCGACCACCGCGGCCTTGCTGGCGCCGTATACGAAGCGATTGGGAATGCCCTTGATCGAACCGGCGACCGAGGCCATGTTGATGATCGACGCCCACTTGCCCGTCTTCTGGTGCTTGTCGAGCATCTTCGGCAGCGCGGCCTGGATCGCGACGTACATCGCGCGCACATTCAGGTTGAAGCTCACGTCCCAGTCCTTAGGCGTGCAGTCGAGCACCGTGCCGTGGTGGACGTAGCCCGCGCAGTTGAACAGCACGTCGAGCACCGGCAGTTCGTCGATCAGCTTGCGGACGGCGCTGTCGTCGAGCACGTCGAGCTGCCGCGTGATCACGTTCTCCACGCCCTGGAAATTGGCGAGCAGCTTGGCGTTGACGTCCGTCGCATAGACGGTCGCGCCCTGCGCGGCCATCTGCACCGCGCTCGCAAAACCGATCCCCTGGCCGGCAGCCGTGACCAACGCCGTCTTGCCGGCGAGTCGTTGCATAAACTTCTCCTGGAAAACGAGGTCGGCGGCTCCAAAGGTGCCGCGCCTCGTCTATGTTAGCAAAGGCCGCAGCGAAACGCCCGGATCGGCCCATTTGGCGTTGGGCACGTGCGCAAACCAGCCGGGTCGCCCGGGGTCGCGGTCGTACGGATAGCCGCCGAGCTCGCGATAGAGTTCGTGGTAGCGCGCGAGCTTCTCGCGGTCGAGCGTGATGCCGAGTCCCGGCGCATCGGGCACGCGGATCGCGCCGTTTTCGTAGCGCAACGGCCCGCCGACGATGACGTCGTCGGTCAGGTGGTGGTAGTGCGCGTCCGCCGCGTAGCCCAGGTTCGGCACCACGGCACCCATTTGCAGCATCGTGGCGAGCTGGATGCCGAGTTCGCCCGAACTGTGGACGGCCACGCCGAGGCCCATCGTCTCGCAGACACCGGCGGCCTTGATGCACGGGCGGATGCCGCCCCAGAACGTGGTGTCGAGGAGAATCACGTCGACGGCGCCGGACTGGATGTTCGCCGCGAGCTGCTCGAAGTTGACGACGACGGTGTTGGTGGCGATCGGCAGCGGCACGAACTCCTTGAGCCGCTTCAGTTGCGGCATGCCCCAGACGGGATCCTCGAAATAGTCGTTGCGGATGTCCATGATGCCGCGGCCGAACTCGATCGCGTCGGCGAGCGACAGGGCGGAGTTGGGGTCGTAGCGGAAGCGCTCGCCGGACAGCGACTGGGCGAGTGCGCGATAGCAGGCGAGCTCGTGCGCGGGCGGATAGACGCCGCCCTTCAACTTGTGCGACGTGAAGCCGTGCTTCGCCTTGAGCGCCGCGGCGTTGGCGACCAGCTGTTCCGGCGTGCGCACTTCGCCCATGCCGGTGACGGGATCGGCATAGCGGAAGAACAGGTAGCTCGCGAACTCGACTTCGTCGCGCAGCTTGCCGCCGAGCAGCGCATGGACAGGCACGCCGAGCTTCTGGCCCATGATGTCGAGGCAGGCGAACTCGATGGCGGCGTGGAGCTGCGTGCGGTTGTTGTAGAGGCTTGCCGTGGGGTTGCAGATCTTGAGCCGCAGCGCCTCCAGCCGGAACACGTCGTGGCCGGCGAGGTACGGCAGGAGACCGGCGAACGCGCGCGTCGCGTCCTCGCCGCCGCCGCCCATCTCGCCCAGGCCCACGTAGCCGTCGCTCGTCTCGACCTCGACGATCGTGCGCACGAAGCGGCCCCAGTGCGCGCCGTTGCTGTGCAGCAGCGGCGCTTCCAGCGGGACGGTGACGGGCGTGGCGCGGATCGCGGCGATCGTGGTGGCGGGCATCAATGGTTCCGTAGGGCCGCCGCAACGGGCCGACCCGCCCCCGCGGTGGGCGGCGAGCGCGAGGGTCGTGTCATGTCAGGGCATCAGGAGATTCGGCAGGAACATCACGATACCCGGGAAGAAGGCCATCGCGAAGATCAGCACGATCACGGCGGCGATCAGCGGCAGCGCTTCGCGCGTGTACTCGTCGAGCGGGGTCTTCATGAGCCCGCAGACGGTGAACATCGCGACACCCACCGGCGGCGTCATGCTGCCGAGCGTGGTCGACGTCATCATCAACAGCCCGAAGTGCACGGGGTCGATGCCTGCCTTGACGACGATCGGCACCAGGATCGGCGTCAGCAGCAGCGTGATGACGGTGCTTTCGAGGAACATGCCGAGCAGCAGGATGAACACGATCAGCATTGCCAGCAGCACCTGCTGGTTCTGCGTTACGCCGACGATCCACTCGGCCGCATGCGCCGGCACCTGCTCGATCGAGATCACGTAGCCGATCATCGCCGACAGCATGATGATCAGCATGATCATGCCGATGTCGTGCACGCTGTGGCGAAGCGCTTCGTTGAAGCGTTTCCAGTCGAGCTGCCGGTACGCGAACACGCCGACTGTCATTGCGTAGACGACGGCGAAGGCACCCACTTCCGACGGCGTGAAGATGCCGAAACGGATGCCGATCACCAGGAATACCGGAAACAGCAGCGCCCACTTGCTGTAGTTCAGTTCGCGCGCCAGTTCCCGGAAGCCAGGAAAGGTCGCGCTGTCCGGCTTGTAGCCACGCTTGCGGGCGATGGCCCAGGTCATGCCCATCAGGATGAGCGTCATCAGCAATCCCGGCACCACGCCGCCGATGAACAGCTTGCCGATCGACACGTTGCCGAGAAAGCCGTACAGGATGAGCCCGATCGACGGCGGGATCGTCGCGGTGATCAGCGCGCCCACAGCGATCACGGCACTCGAGAACCCGCGCGAGAAGCCCTGCTTCAGCATCGCCGGCCCGAGGATGCGCGCCTCCATCGCGGCGTCGGCCACCGCTGAGCCGGACACGCCGCCCATCAGCGCCGACACCACGATGGCGACCTGCGCCAAGCCGCCGGTGATCCAGCCGGTCAGGACCTTGGCGAGCGAAATGATGCGGTCGGTGATGCCGGACACGTTCATCAGGTTGCCGGCGAGCACGAACAGCGGCACGGCGAGCAGCGGGAACGACTGCGTGGCCGACGCGATGCGCTGTACGCCGATCTGCGCGGGAATCGTGTCGGAGGTCAGGAAGAACATGAGGCTCGCCACGCCGACCGCGAACGCGACCGGCATGCCGAGGAACATCAGCGCCAGGAACAGCCCGGTGAGCCCGACGGTCATAGCGGACTCTCCCCGCCGCCGAACGTCAGCTCGCGGTTATGCCAGAACGCCCGCAACTGCGCCGCCGCGGTGATCGCCATCAGCAGCGCACCCACCGGGACCGCCGCCGTCACGTAGGCGTACGAGATGTCCGTATCGCCCATCGGCCGCTGGACGTTGAGCAGCGTCAGCTGCGTGCCCAGTCCGACCAGTAGCAGCAGGAAGACGATCATGATCGTCCAGTGCGTGATCAGCAGCGCGCGCTGCACGCGCTGCGGAAAGAGCCGCACGACGATGTCGATGATGATGTGCTGGTGCGAACGCAGTGCGGCGTCCGCACCCAGGAACGCGCACCAGATGAACAGCAGCATCGCGATGTCGATCGCCCACAGCACTGGACTGCCGAACGCGCGGCTGACCGCCGCCACGAACACGAGCGCCGAGCAGCCGACGAGGCATGCGCGCGCGACGATATCCTCGCCGCGCGCGAGCTGCTGCAGGAGGCGGCCCATTGCCTACTTGCCCAGCACCTTGTTCACCTGGGTGCGCAGGTCGGTGTAGCCCAAGGTCGCGTAGACGCCGGCGGTGGCGGCGCGGAAGGGCGCCTTGTCGATCTCGACGACCGCCACGCCCTTTTCGCGCAGCTTCTTCTCGTAGTCGGCAAGCGACTCGATCGTCTTCTCGGAGGCCCACTTGCCGGCGGCGTCGGACTCCTCGGTGAGGATCTTCTGCTGGTCGGCCGGCAACTTGTCGAACCATGTGCGCGAGGTGACGATGCCGGTGATGAGGTAGATGTGCTCGGTCTTGGTGATCACCTTGATCACTTCATACAGCCGCGCGCCGTAAACGGCTGGATGCTGCGCCTCGGCGCCGTCGATCACCTTGGTCTGCAGCGCGGAGTACACCTCCGACCACGGCATGCCGGTCGGCGTGGCGCCCATCGCGCGGACGGTCTCGAGCCACACGGGCGCGCCCGGCGTGCGCATGCGGATGCCCTTCAGGTCGGCCGGCGTCTTGACCGCCACGTTGGTCAGCACGTGGCGATGGCCCTGGAACCAGTCGAACGACAGTACCTGCAGGTTGGCGGCGTCGCGCAGCTTGACGATCCAGCCCTTGAAGAGCGGCGACGAAGTGAGGCGCAGCACCTGCTCGTAGTTGTCGACGAGATAGGGCGCGCCCATGATGCCGAATTCCTTGACGAATGGCGCCAGCCTTCCGCCGTCGACCAGCACGGCGACGTTGGCGCCCGCGCGGGCCTGTTCGAGCACGTCCTCGTCCTTGCCGAGTTGCGAACCGGGATAAATGCGGATCGTCAGCTTGCCGGCACTGCGCTTCTCGATGCTGGCCTTCATGCGTTCGAGCCCTGCGTACATCGGATCGTCGGTGGTCAGCGCGGTGTTGACGTTGAGCACCGTCTGGGCGAACGCCGGCACGAGCGTGCCGGCCAGGGCGAACGTCAACGGCATCAGCAGCTTGAGAAACGGTTTCATCGAAGGCTCCTCCTTGACCGGTCAGGTCTTGTTGGACGCGGCGCGGTCGACCGGTGTGACCGGTGCGCTGCGGAAATATTCGGGACTGGCCCGGGCGATCGTCTCGATCGACGCGAACACCGCGCGCAGGTGGCGCGACATCGCCGCCTGCGCGCCCTCGGCGTCGCCGGCGAGAACGCGCTCGACGATCTGCTCGTGCTGACGGTGGATCGTCGCCAGCCACGCCGGATCCTCGAGCGACAGGAAGCGGACGCGGTCGAGCTGGGACTTGGCATCCTCGACGGCGCGCCATACACGCGGCCGCCCGGCCATCGCCACCAGCTTCTGGTGCATGCGGTCGTCGAGCGGCACGAACGCCGCGTGGTCGCCGCGGGCGGCGATCCGCGCCTGCGCTTTCAGGTTCGCGCGCAGTTCCTTCGCGTCGGCGGGCGTCACGCGGTGCGCCGCCAGCGCGACGGTGCGGCACTCGATGGCTTCGCGCAGGAACTGGACATCGGCCACCGCCTCGACATCGATCGGCGCGACGCTGGTGCCGACCTGCGGCCGCACGAGCAGCAGGCCTTCGCTTTCCAGGCGGATGATCGCCTCGCGCACCGGCGTGCGGCTGACGCCGAGCCGCTGGGCGATTTCGTTCTCCGACAACGCCTGGCCCGGCCGCATGCGACCGGACAGGATCTGGTGGCGCAGCCAGTCGAACGCCGTGCCCGACGCGCCGCGGCGGCGGACGGGCAGTGACGACACGGCGGCGGCGCGGTTCGAAGGCGGCGACATCTTGTATGCTAGTATACAAGTACTCGCCTTGCTGTCAACGAAAAATTGGTCATACCACTTGACCAGTTAATCCGCCGGCGTTAGCCTTGCGGCCCGAACCCATTCGTTGGAAGGGCGCGGCCCTTGAAGGCCGTGTCACCGTGCCCATGCCGTTCCAGAGCATCGAGCCCCGCCGCCTGTATCGCCAGATCGCCGACCAGATTCGCACGTTGATCAAAAGCGGCGAGTATCCGGCCGGCGCGCGGCTGCCCCCCGAGCGCGATCTTGCCAAACAACTCGGCGTGTCGCGGCCGTCGGTGCGCGAAGCGCTGATCGCGCTGGAGGTCGAAGGCCTGGTCGAGGTGCGGATCGGATCGGGAATCTATGTGCAGGCGCCTACCGAGCACGCGGGCCGCGAAGCGGGCGCCGCCGCCGGGCCGTTCGAGCTGCTGCGCGCGCGGTACGTGATCGAGGGCGAATGCGCGGCGCTGGCCGCCAAGTCGGGCCGGAAAGCGCAGGTGCAGGCGATCGCCGAAGCGCTCGACCAGATGCAGTGCGAAATCGACAACGGCGAGCACCAGCCGCTGACCGGCGATCGCGAATTCCACATGCGCATCGCCGAGGCCACCGGCAACGGCGCGCTGGTCGCCGTCGTCAAGATGCTGTGGGACGAGCGCACCGGGCCCCTCTACAAGCAGCTCGAGCATCACTACGATTCCCCGGCGCTGTGGGGCAATGCGATGGCGGAGCACCGGTCGGTGTACAAGGCCATCGCCACCAAGGACGCCGACGCGGCACGTGCCGCGATGCAGCGGCACCTGAACCAGGCGTACAAACGATTCTCGACCGGCTGGGACATGTTGCAGTAACCAAGTTAGAAGGGTGTGCAGGCCAGACGGCCGCACACCTTTGGAAAAGTCACCACGCCGAGTGGTAGTGGAGAAGCTGAACAGGGGCGAATCGCCGGCGGGGCCGGATGCTTCGCTCTCGTTGGTCAATACGAGGGGATTGCCATGCTTGCCTGTCGCATCCACGCCAAGGAAGACCTGCGGATCGAGCCCGTCGACGTCCCCGAGGCGGGCCCCGGCGAAGTGCTGCTGCGGCTCGGCGCCGCCGGCATCTGCGGCTCCGACCTCCATTACTACTACGAGGGACGCAACGGCAACTTCATCGTCCGCGAGCCGCTCATCCCCGGCCACGAGGCCTCCGCGGTGGTCGCCGGCATCGGCGCCGGCGTGACGCGCGTCAAGGTGGGCGACAAGGTCGCGGTGTCGCCGTCGCACGCGTGCGGCCGCTGTGACTACTGCCGCGAAGGACGCGAGCAGTTGTGCTCGCAGATGCGCTTTTTGGGCAGCGCGAGCCGCTTTCCGCACGTGCAGGGCATGTTCCAGGAATACTTCGTCATGGGCGAACGGCAGTGCTATCCGGTCGCCGGTGACATTTCGCTCGGGGAACTCGCGTTCGCCGAGCCGCTCGCCGTGGGCCTGCACGGCGTGAACCGCGGCGGCGATCTCCTCGGCAAGTCGGTGCTGATCACCGGCGCCGGCACCATCGGCTGCGTCACCGTCCTGGCGGCACGCCTCGCGGGCGCACGCAGGATCACCGTCACCGACGTCCTCGACCGTCCGCTGGCGCAGGCGAAGATCGTCGGCGCCGACGTCACGCTGCGCGCGGACCGCGACGGCGACGCACTGCGCGAGCCGCAGTTCGATGTCGCCTACGAAGTC
>JBDTNR010000022.1:0-15548 GCA_039933655.1 Betaproteobacteria bacterium
GCCCTTGCTGGTGTTGTAGGCGATCGTCTGCATTTTCCAAGTAGGAGGATTGCCGAAGAGCCCGGCAATCGATGCGATGTTGATGATCTTGCCGCTGCGGCGCGGGATCATCGCCCGGCGGCCGACTTCACGCGACAGGTAGAACTGCGCGTCGACGTTGAGATTCATCACGCGCCGCCAGCCGTCATCCGGATAGTCCTCCGCCGGTGCAGCCCAGTTGTTGCCGGCGTTGTTGACGAGAATGTCCACCGGACCCCAGTGCGCGTCGATGCCGTCGACCACGCGAGGCGCGAACCCGGGTTGCGCGAGGTCGCCGGCGATCGCATGGCAATCGACACCGCGTCCGTGCAAGTGCGCGAGGGCGCGGTCGAGTTCGTCCTGCTTGCGGGCGGTGATCGCGACGCGCGCGCCCATCTCGCCCAGCGCCTCGGCCATTTGCAGCCCGATGCCGCGCGAGCCGCCGGTCACCAGCGCCACCTTGCCGCCCAGGTCGAGCAGATCGCGTACACCCATCTGACGCTCCCATCGCCGTGCCGCCGTCGCGCGGATATCGGCGATCGGCAAAGCGGGGATGATAGAGCATTGCACGACGCGGGGTTCCGGTACTACGATCGGCCATTCACCAATCCGGGGAGGCATCGATGGCCGACGCAACCGCAACCGACGTGCGCAGGGCAGGCAGCTGGGTGATCGTCTGGGGGGTGCTGCTGATCGTGGCCGGGATGGTCGCGATCGTCGTTCCGGCGCCGGCCGCCGTGGCGTTCACGCTGCTGCTGGCGTGGCTGTTCGTGTTCGCCGGCGTCGTGCAACTCGTCTATGCGTGGCAGCAGCGCGCGCACGACGGCTACGGGTGGAAGATCGCCTCCGGGCTCGCGACGCTGGCGTTGGGTGTGGTGATGCTGGTCTATCCGATTGCCAGCATTGCCACGCTCGCTCTGGTGATCGGCGGATTCATGCTGGCGAGCGGCGTGTCGAGCGTCATGCTGGCGCAGAAGCTGAAAGCCCGGCCCGGCCGAGGCTGGGTGCTGTTCGACGGCGCGCTGTCGATCGCCATCGCGGTCCTGATTGCGATGGGCTGGCCGCAGAATTCGATCGGCTTCGTCGGCATTCTCGTCGGCGTCTGCATGATTTCCGGCGGCGTCTGGCGGATCATCCTCGGGCGTGCGATGCGGGCGGGAGGCGGCACCGCAGCGGCGTGACAGCGGTTATTGCACATGGCGGGGCGGACGCCTGCCAACGGCGTCCGCCGGGACCGGACGCGGGCTAGGGGGGGCCGGCCGCCTGACCCTGCTGCCGCAGCGCGTCGAGGCTCGCGCCCATCGTCAGCGCCTGCGGATCGATCCGGACGTGCAGCAGCGCCGGACCGCCGGCTGCCGCAGCCCGTTCGAATGCCGGCGCGAACTCCTCGGTGCGCAGCACCGTCTCGCCGTGCGCACCATACGCTCGCGCCAGCGCCGCGAAGTCCGGGTTGACGAGGTCGGTGCCGGACACGCGCCCCGGATAATTACGCTCCTGGTGCATGCGGATGGTTCCGTACATGCCGTTGTCGATAACGACGAAGATCACGCCCAGTCCATACTGCACGGCCGTGGCGAGTTCCTGGCCGTTCATCAGGAAGCAGCCATCGCCGTTCCACGAGACCACCATGCGGTCGCGATGGACGGCCTTGGCGGCGACGGCCGCCGGCACGCCATAGCCCATCGCTCCGGAGTACGGGGCAAGCTGCGTGCGAAAGCCGCGATAGCGGTAGAGCCGGTGCAGCCACATCGTGTAGTTGCCGGCGCCGTTGGCGAGGATCGCGTCGTCCGGCAGGCGCGCGTCCAGCCACAGCACGATCTGCCACAGATCGACGGCTCCGGGGACCGCGCGCGGCGCGCGCCATGCGTCGTACTCGGCATGCGCCACCTGTGCGAGATCGTCGCGGGCGCGACCAGCCGCCGGCGTGGCCATCGCCGCGAGGAAGGCGCCCGGCGTGGCGGCGATCGCGAGTGCGGGCTGGTAGACTCGGCCGAGTTCGTCCGGCGACGGATGCACGTGGATCAGCGCCTGTTTCGGCACCGGGACGTCGAGCAGCGTGTAGCCGCTGGTGGTCATCTCGCCCAACCGTTCGCCGAGGACGAGCAGCACGTCGGCGTCGCGCACGCGCGCGGCGAGTTGCGGATTGATGCCGATGCCGACATCGCCCGCGTAGTTGGGGTGCCGGTTGTCGAGGAGGTCCTGGTGGCGGAATGCGGCGGCGACCGGCAGTCCCTGCGTCTCGGCGAACGCGGCCAGCGCCCGGCACGCGGCGGCGTCCCAGCGGCTGCCGCCGACGAGCACCAGCGGCCTGGTCGCGCGGGCCAGGAGTTCGCGTGCTTTCGTCAGTTCCTCGGGCGCGGGTGCGCCGGCGACGGCCGCGACGCGCGGCGCGTCCGCGCACGTCGCGCGCGATGTCAACATATCCTCGGGCAGCGCGAGCACCACGGGTCCCGGGCGTCCGGACATCGCGAGCCGGTACGCGTGCGCGACGTACTCTGGAATGCGTTCGGCGCGATCGATCTGCGTGGCCCACTTGGCAACGCTGCCGTACATCTGCCGGTAATCGACTTCCTGGAAGGCCTCGCGGTCGACCATGCCGCCGCCAACCTGGCCGACGAACACGATCATCGGCGTCGAGTCCTGCATCGCCGTGTGAATGCCGATGGCGGCGTTGGAGGCGCCAGGGGCCCGAGTGACGAACGCGAGTCCCGGCGTGCCCGTCAGCTTGCCGAACGCCTCGGCCATGTAGGCGGCGCCACCTTCCTGCCGGCAGATGACGAACCGCAATCGCTCCCGCGCGTCGTGCAGCGCATCGAGAACAGCCAGGAAGCTTTCGCCGGGGACGCCGAACGCCAGCGTGGCACCCTGGGCAAGCAGACTCGCGACGAGAATCTCGCCGCCGGTGCGATCGGTCATGGAACAGGGCCTCGCTAGCGTCCTGCGATCAGGTCTTCGCGCTTGACCAGGAAGACGCCGTCGGCGGCGGCGGCGGTGGTCAGCCAGACCATCGGCAGGCGCGGAAAGGCGGATTCGGTCGCCTCGCGGTTATGGCCGATCTCGACGACCAGCGTGCCGCCGGCATTGAGAAAGCGCGGCGCGTCCTTGATCAGCGTGCGCGCGGCGTCTAAGCCATCCTCGCCGCCCGCGAGCGCGAGCCGCGGCTCATGCCGGTACTCCGCCGGCAGCGCGTCCATCGCGCTGGCGGTGACGTACGGCGGATTGCTGATGATGAGGTCGTAGCTTTTCTCCGGCAGGTTCGCGAAGAGATCGGAGCGGATCAGGTTGATGCGGTCGGCCAGGCCGTAGTCGCTCACGTTGCGCTGCGCGACGGCCAGCGCCTCCGACGAGATGTCGACGGCATCGATGTCGGCATCGGCGTATGAATGCGCCAGCAGGATGGCCAAGCAACCCGACCCGGTGCACATGTCGAGCGCGGTCTTCACGTCCGCGGCCGGACCGACGTAGCTTTCGAGTCCGCCGGGCAACAGTTCGGCGATGAACGACCGCGGGATGATGACGCGTTCGTCGACGTAGAAGCGGAAATCGCCGAGCCATGCTTCGTGCGTCAGGTACGCGGCCGGCACGCGGTCGTCGATGCGTCGCGAAAAGAGCTGCGCCAGCACCTGCCGCTCGCCCTGCGTCAACCGCGCGTCGAGGAACGGCTCGAGCCGGTCCAGCGGCAGGTGCAGCGCATGCAGCAGCAGGTAGGCGGCCTCGTCGTACGCCTCCGTGCTGCCGTGGCCGAACGCGAGTTTCGATTCGCCGAAGCGCGAGACGATGAAGCGCAGCCAATCGCGCAGCGTCTCGAGTTCGCCGGCGGGAATGGGGCTCATCGACGTGCCGCCGCGAACAGCACCCGTTCGAGGATGCCACGGTAGATGGCGGACAGCGGCTCCAGGTCCGTGATGCGCACGCGCTCGTTCAACTGGTGAATCGTCGCGTTGACCGGCCCGAGTTCCACGATCTCGTCGCAGACGTCGGCGATGAAGCGCCCGTCGGACGTGCCGCCGGTGCACGACAGCGCCGGCGTGACGCCGGTGACGGCGCGCACGGCGTCGATCGCAATGTCGACCAACGCGCCGCGCGGCGTCAGGAACGGCTTGCCCCAGCCGGTCCATTGCAGTTCGTAGGTGAAACCGTGCCGCCGCACGATGGCCTCGAACCGCTGCTGCAATGCCTCGCGCGGGCTCTCCGGCGCATGGCGAAAGTTGAACATCAGTTCAAGAGTGCCCGGGATGACGTTTGTCGCACCGGTGCCGGCGTGGATGTTCGAGCACTGCCAGGCCGTCGGCGGGAAATACGCGTTGCCCTGGTCCCATACGGTGGCGGCGAGTTCCGCCAGCAGCGGTGCCACGAGGTGGATCGGATTGCGCGCGAGTTGCGGATAGGCGATGTGGCCCTGCACACCCTTGACGGTCAGCGTGCCGGAAAGCGTGCCGCGACGGCCGTTCTTGATCATGTCGCCCAGCGTAGCGACGGATGACGGCTCGCCGACGATGCAGTAGTCCATCCGCTCGCCGCGCGCCGCCATCCTTTCGACGATCCTCACGGTGCCGTCGGTGGACGGGCCTTCCTCGTCGGACGTGACGAGCAGTGCGATCGAACCCGGCGCGCCGGGATGCTCGGCGACAAAGGCTTCGATCGCCGTCACGAACGCGGCCAGTGAGCCTTTCATGTCGGCGGCGCCGCGACCGTACAGGTAGCCGTCCCGCTCGGTGGGCACGAAGGGATCCGAGTCCCAGCCGTCACGCGGACCGGTGGGCACGACGTCGGTGTGCCCGGCGAAACAGATGAGCGGCCGCGCCGTGCCGCGCCGTGCCCACAGGTTGGTGACGCCGTTGGAGGGAATCGTCTCGCACGCGAATCCGAGCGGGGCCAGCCGCTGTTGCAGCACCGCCTGGCAGCCGCCGTCGTCCGGCGTCGGCGAGCGCAACGCGATCAGTTCGCGGGCGAGGGTAAGCGTGGGTCTGGCGGCCGTGTCCATGCCGCCGATGGTAACAAAAGCGGGTTCAGCGACGACTTTTCGCGACGCGACCGGTGCGGGGTCAGACGCGGATTTCCTCGATGCCATACGGCAGCACCGCGCAGTTCGACGAGAAAATCGTCTCTGACCCGGTCAACCGTCAATGCGCGCGGTCGAGCAACTCCGTGTTGATGGTCATCGCGGTGAAGTCGGCGCCCGGACGGCGTTCGTCCTTGGCGTCGCGCTCCGATTCCATCGCCGACACGCGCGATGTCGGGCTGCTCTGGTTGATCTGCCAGGCGAGATTGGTCGGCGAATCGGAGCCGATCATCGCCTCCTCGTAGGAAATGACACCATCCAGGTAGAGGCGGCACAGCGCCTGCTCGAACGTCTGCGATCCCGGGTAGAGCGATTGCTCCATCGCTTCCTTGATTTGCGGGAACTCGCCGTTCTTGATCAGTTCGGCAATGAGCGCCGTGTTGAGCAGGATCTCGACCGCGGGCTGCTGCTCGCCGTCGCGGTTGCGGATCAGCCGCTGGCAGATGATCGCCCGCAAGCCGATCGACAGGTCGGACAGCACGGCGGAGCGCGCGTCGTAGGGGAAGAGGTTGATGATCCGCGACAGCGCGTGATAGCTGTTGTTGGCGTGGATCGTCGTCAGGCACAGGTGCCCCGTCAGCGTGTGCAGCAGCGCCGACTGCATCGTCTCCTTGTCGCGTACCTCGCCAACCATGATGAGGTCGGGCGCCTCCCGCAGCGCATTCTGCAGCGCGGCATTGTAGGTCGTGGTGTCGACGCCGATCTCGCGCTGGTTGACGATGCTTTGCTTGTGCTCGAACAGGTACTCGATCGGGTCCTCGATCGTGAGGATGTGGCCGGACTTCGTCGAGTTCCGGTGGTCGATCATCGCCGCCAGCGTCGTCGACTTGCCGGAGCCGGTGGCGCCGGCGACCAGCACCAGGCCGCGCTTTTCCTTGATGAGGTCGAGCAGCACCGACGGCAGCTTCAACTGCTCGAACGGCGGCACGTTGCTGCGCACGTAGCGGATGACCAGCGAGATCGTCCCGCGCTGGCGGAAGATGTTGACGCGGAAGTTGCCGACGCTGCGGTCGAGATGGGAGAGGTTCATCTCCATCGTGTTCTCGAACTCTCGCGCCTGCTCCTTGTTCATGAGCTCGTAAGCAATGCGGCGGACGGTGTCGATGTCCATCGGCTGCGTGGATACCGGTTGCACGATGCCGTTGACCTTGATGTTGATCGGCGCTCCGCAGGAGATGAACAGGTCGGACGCCTGCTTTTCGGCCATCAGCTTGAACAATCGATCGAGATACATGCGGGCCCCTTGCTCGTTGGCAACGCGCACCATCGCCTTCGGCCCTGCCGGCCGGCGGCGGTCGTTACAATCCGGTCCTTGCGGGCTAGATTAACGGAATATCGGTGCTTTGCATGATAATGTCATGAATACTCGGTGGTTTCCACCGTATGCCAGCTTTGCGACGGGCCCCCGTTGCGCGATCTGTTGCGCCTGCGGTCGCCCCGCGTTTCCCTCGACTCCACCCATCGGAACAAGCAAGTTTCATGCTCGCAATAATCGGAGGTAGTGGTTTGACCCGGCTGTCGACGCTTGCGGTCGCCCACCGGGAGGTCGTCCGCACGCCGTACGGCGACCCGTCGTCAACGCTGCTGTTCGGGCAGATCGGCGGCCGCGACGCCGTGTTCCTGGCCCGGCACGGGCATGGCCACACGATCCCGCCGCACCGCGTCAACTACCGGGCCAACCTGTGGGCGCTGCGCGAGAAGGGCGCCCGGTCCGTCGTCGCCGTCGCCTCCGTCGGCGGCATCCGCGATTGCGCCGCCGGCGACCTCGTGCTGCCGCACCAGCTCATCGACTACACGTCTGGCCGCGAAGTGACGTTTTTCGACGGTGGCGAAGGCAACGTCGTCCACGTGGACTTCACGCAGCCGTACACGGCGGCGCTGCGCGAACGGTGCCTCAATGCGGCGCGCATCGCCGGCATCCCGTTGCGCGACGGGGGTGTCTACGGCGCCGTCAACGGGCCGCGCCTCGAGACCGCCGCGGAGATCGACCGGTTGGAGCGCGACGGCGCGACGATGGTCGGCATGACGGGCATGCCCGAAGCGTCGCTGGCGCGCGAGGCGGGCCTCGACTATGCGGTGATCTGCGTGGTCGTCAACCACGCGGCGGGCCGCGGTGACAGCGCGCAGGAGGTGTCGATGGAAGGCATCTCGCAGGTGCTCGAGACAGCGATGGACAAGGTGCGGCTGCTGCTCGATCACGTCGCCCCCCGCGTCTGACACTGCAACCGGGAGACTCGAATGATCAGGGACATACTGCGCATCGGCGATCCGCGCCTCCTCGAGCGAGCGCGCGAGGTCGAGCGCATCGGCAGTCCGGAGCTCAGGGCGCTGTTGGCCGACATGCGCGACACGATGCACGCGGCCGACGGCGCCGGCCTGGCCGCCCCGCAGATCGGCGTACCGCTGCGCGTCGTCATCTTCGGCGTCGAGTGCAGCCCGCGCTATCCCGACGCCGAGCCCGTGCCATATACGGAACTCGTCAATCCGCTGCTGACGCCGCTGTCCGCCGAGGAGGAAGACGGCTGGGAAGGCTGCCTGTCGGTCCCCGGCTTCCGCGGCGTCGTGCCGCGCTTCACGCGGCTGCGCTACACGGGCTTCGATCCGGACGGCCGGCCGATCGAGCGCGACGTCGACGGCTTCCACGCCCGCGTCGTCCAGCACGAGTGCGATCACCTGGATGGCATCCTGTACCCGCAGCGCATCCGCGACATGCGCAGGTTCGGGTTCACCGCCGTGCTGTTTCCGGACGAGGACCACGCCGCCGACGACTGACGCGCCGCCGGTGCCTTTCCTTCGCGCTACGTCTTCAGCTGCTCGTACAGCGCCGTCTCCAAGCGCAGCAGCGCCTGCTCGTCGTGCAGGCGCGCGCCGTCGATCAGGAACACGTCCTCGGCGCGATCGCCCAGCGTGTTGATCTTGGCGCTGACGACGTTGATGTTCGCTTTTGCCAGCGTGTAGGCGATCCGCGCCAGCAGGCCCGGCCGGTCGCCGGCCACCACCTCGAGGATGTAGTGCGTCCCCTTGTCGTCGGGGAAGATCTGCACTTCGGGCGTCAGCGGGAAATGCTTGAGCTGCCGCGAAATGCGGCCTTCGGCGGGGGCGCTGAGCGGCGGCTGTTCCGCCAGCAGCTGTGCGAGCTCGAACTCGACCATCTGCAGCGTATCGCGGTACGCCGTCCCGGGTTGCGCGGGATCGTGGACGGCGAACGTGTCGAGCGCATAGCCGCTGCGCGTCGTGTGGATCTTCGCCTCCAGGATCGACAGCCCCATCCGCCCGAAGAACCCGCACAGCCGCGCGAACAGCTCCTTCTGGTCCGGGAGGTACACGAGCACCTGCATGCCGGCACCGTCGCGCGCCAGCCGTGCCTTGACGACCGGGTCCGTGCGCTCGACGCGCCAGTAGAGGTGGCGCGCATGCCAGGCGATCTCGTCGGCGGTGTGGCGTTGGAAATAAGTGGTGTCGAGGAACTTCCACAGCTTCTGCTCGGCATCGTCGGGCACGGCATAGAGGCGCAGCAGCCGGTGCGCTTCGAGCCGCCGCGCTTCGATGCTGTCGAGGACCGTCCGCGTCGGCGTGGCGCCCGCGAGGACCGAGCGCGTCGCGTGGAAAAGGTCCTCGAGCAGCTTGCCCTTCCAGGCGTTCCACACCTTGGGGCTGGTGCCGCGAATGTCGGCCACCGTCAGCAGGTATAGCGCGGTCAGCCGGCGCTCGGTGCCCATCTTGCGCGCGAACGCGGCGACGACGTCGGGATCGGACAGGTCCTGCTTCTGCGCCGTCGACGACATGACAAGGTGATCGGCCACCAGCCAGGCGACGAGTTCGGTGTCGTCGTGCGACAGTCCATGGTCGCGGCAGAAGCGCCGTGCGTCGCGGGCGCCGAGCGCGGAGTGATCGCCGCCGCGGCCCTTCGCGATGTCGTGGAAGAGGCCGGCCATGTACAACACCTCCCGCCGCTCGAAGTCGGCGATGAGCCGCGAACACAGCGGGTATTCGTGCGCATGCTGCGCCTCGGTGAAGCGGCGCAGGTTGCGGATGACCATCAGTATGTGCTCGTCCACCGTGTAGACGTGGAAGAGGTCGTGCTGCATCTGGCCTACGATGCGGCCGAACACCGGCAGGTACTGGCCGAGGATTCCGTAGAGATTCATCCGCCGCAACTCGTGCAGCAGTCCGCGCTCGGCACGGAACATGGCGGCGAACTTCGCGCGGTTGGCGGGGTCGCGGCGGAAGGCCCCGTCGATCAGGTGCCGGTCGCGCCAGAGCGCACGCAGCGTGCGGGCGGTCATGCCCTTCAGCTCCCGGTGCCGCTGCAGCGCGAGGAAGGCGTCGAGCATCGCGCCCGGCCGCGTGACGAACAGGTCGTCGTCGCGGATGTCGAGCAGTTCGTCGACCTGCTGGAAGTTCGCGTCGATCGGCACCGGCTCCCCCGCCGCCGGATAGATGCGCGCGTGCAGATTCTGCAACAGCACGGTGTTGACCTGCCGCACGAGTTTCGCGGCACGATAGTAGCGCTGCATCAGCTGCTCGCTCGCACGCTTGGCGCGCGTGTCGACGAGGTGGAGCTGTCGCGCCAATTCATTCTGCGCGTCGAACACCAGGCGGTCCTCGCGGCGTCCGAGCAGGTAATGCAGGCGCACGCGCATCGCGCCGATGAAACGCTCCTGGCGCGACACGGCGCGCGCCTCGGCGATCGTCATCAGGTCGTTGCGCGCGAGCTCGCGCCACGTGTGGCCGAAGCCGGCGCCACGGGCGATCCACAGGACGGAGGCCAGGTCGCGCAGGCCGCCCGGACTTTCCTTGACGTTGGGCTCGAGGTTGTAGATGGCGTCCTGGTACTTCAGGTGCCGCTGTTGCTGCTCGAGCGCCTTCGCGTCGTAGAACACGCGGATGTCCATCTGTTCCGCGTACTGGCGCCGGAACTGCCGCAGCAGCCGGCGCGCCCCGGACAGGAACCGGTTCTCGAGGAGGCTCGTCTGGATGGTGACGTCCGCCTTCATCTCGTCCAGGCATTCGTCGACAGTGCGCACCGCGTGCGAAAGCTCGATGCCGATGTCCCACAGCGCGGCGAAGAAGCGCTCGATCGCGGCGGCCGGTGGCGCGTCCGCGCGGGGGAGCAGCACCAGCACGTCGACGTCGGAATGCGGGTAGAGCTGCCCGCGTCCGTATCCGCCGACCGCCAGCGCCGCCAGGCCTTCGGGCATTGCGCATTCGTCCCAGATCCCGCGGATCACGCGATCGACAAGGCGCGCGTGCTCGCGCAACAGGAGCGGAGTGTCGGGCTTCGCGACGAACCGGGCGCGAAGCGCATCGCGGTGCTCGCGCAGGTATGCACGCCAGTAGGTTAAGCGCGGCTCGGTCACCGGCGCTGCGACTTGCGTCGCGACCTCCACCGGCGGACGAGGGGTCGCCATCTAAGGCTTGGGCGTCAGGCGGCGATCGCCGGCGGCGGGGGCGTTCCGACGGAGACCGTCAGCACTTCGAAGCCATCGGGGGTGACGAGAACGGTGTGCTCCCATTGCGCCGACAGCGAATGGTCGGCGGTGACGATCGTCCATCCGTCGGCCAGGCAGCGGATGCCCGGGCGGCCGACGTTGATCATCGGCTCGATGGTGAAGATCATGCCCGGCTGCAGCTTGAGCCCGGTACCGGGCCGGCCGTAGTGCAGCACCTGCGGCTCCTCGTGGAATTGGCGGCCGATGCCGTGGCCGCAGAACTCGCGGACCACCGAGAAACCGTGGCCCTCGGCGAAGCGCTGGATCGTGGCGCCGATGTCACCAAGTTGCGCGCCGGGCTTCACCTCGCGGATGCCGCGCCACATCGCCTCGTACGTCAGCTCGACCAGGCGCTTCGCCTGGATCGACGGCTTGCCCGCGGCAAACATCCGGCTCGTATCGCCGTGAAAGCCATCCTTGATGACGGTGACGTCGATGTTGACGATGTCGCCGTCCTTCAGTTTCCTGTCGCCGGGGATGCCGTGGCAGACGACATGGTTGACCGACGTGCACAACGATGCCGGATACGGCGAATGACCGGGTGGCGCGTAGTTGAGCGTGGCCGGAATCGTGCTCTGCACATCGACCATGTATTCGTGCGCGAGGTCGTTGATGTGCCCGGTGGTGACGCCGGTCTTCACGTGCGGCGTCAGGTAGTCGAGCAGTTCCGACGCCAGGCGACCCGCGACGCGCATGCCGTCGATTTCCTCCGGCGACTTCAGATTGACGGACATCGCGGGCGACCGTCAGGCGCGCAGAAGTTCGTTGATGCTGGTCTTCGAGCGCGTCTTCGCGTCGACCTGCTTCACGATCACGGCGCAATAGAGGTGGCATCCTTCGCCGCCGCCCGACGGCAGGCTGCCGGCGACGACCACCGAGCCGGCCGGCACGCGCCCGTACGAGATGCCGCCGGTGGCGCGGTTGTAGATCTTCGTGCTCTGGCCCAGGAACACGCCCATGCCGAGCACGGAGTTCTCCTCGACGATGACACCCTCGACGACTTCGGAGCGGGCGCCGATGAAGCAGTTGTCCTCGATGATCGTCGGATTCGCCTGCAACGGCTCGAGCACGCCGCCGATGCCGACGCCTCCCGACAGGTGGACGTTCTTGCCGATCTGCGCGCACGACCCGACCGTCGACCACGTGTCGACCATCGTGCCTTCGTCGACATAGGCGCCGATGTTGACGAACGACGGCATCAGTACAACGTTGCGCGCGACGTACGCGCCGCGGCGCGCCACGGCCGGCGGCACGACGCGCACGCCGGATGTGGCGAACTCGGCGTCCGTGTAGTGGGCGAATTTCGTCGGCACCTTGTCGTAGAAGCGGAACGGCACATTGGGTCCGGAGAGGCCGATGCCCGCGTTGTCGACGAGCCGGAACGACAGCAGCACCGCCTTCTTGATCCACTGGTGGGTGACCCAGTGGCCGGCGTGCTTGTCGGCGACGCGCAGCGTGCCGGCGTCGAGTTCGGCGATGACGTGCGCGACCGCGTCGCGAATTGCCGCCGGCGCGGTCGCGGGCGAAAGCTCCGCGCGTTCTTCCCACGCGGCATCGATGGTGGCGGATAGATTGGACATGGGGCGCTGGGCAAAAGCGAGAATTATAGCGCGCCGACCTCACCCCTTCCGGCATAGCGGCCCGCGGGCATTGCGGAGGGAAGCGCGTTGCGCCATGCGACGCCTCGGGCGCCGCGCGCGGTATCGTCCCGGGCGCCGGGGATCGCCTCCCCGCTCATTTCACCCGCCGATCGGCGGTGCCCGTCACATTGCCTTGAAGCGGGTGGCGAACGTGCGCGAGACCGCGAGTTTCTTGGGACGCCTTCTAAGCAGGATGACCGGCTGGTCGCGCCAATCGCGTTCGACACGCGCGATGGCGCGCAGGTTGACGATGGTGCCGCGGTGAATCTGCCAATAGGCTTCCGTGTCGAGTTCGGCGAAGGCCGCGACCGCATGCTCGTCGTAGGCAGTGACGACGTTGCAGCCGAAAAGCCGCCAGCGTTCGGCCACGTACTCGAGCGAATAGCCGTTGAGGAGGATGGTCCGGGCATTCCCGCGACAGGCCGCTTGAGATGCGGCCGCAGCGTCGTCACCGGGCGCGAGGCGGAACCGGGCCGCCCGGCGCGGCGGACGCCGTCTGACGACGCACGCGAAAGCGTCGTCTCGCGGGGGTCCGCGCCGGCCGACAGGTGCCTGCGGACGGGCGGAACGACCCGGCGAAACCTAGCGGACGGCCACCGCGGATTCCGTCAACCGTCGCGTGAACTCGACCAGGCGGCTCACGGCTTCCGCGCATTCGGCCTGCGTGGCGACGAGCGCAAGGCGAATGCGGCGCCGCCCGGGGTTCTGCCCGTGCGCGTCGCGGGCGACGTAACTGCCGGGCAGGACGGCGACGTTCTCCTCGGCCAGCAGGCGTCGCGCGAACTCGGTGTCGTCGATCGGCGTCTGCGCCCACAGGTAGAACGCGGCGTCCGGCATCGTGCACGGCAGGACGGACGCGACCTGCGGCTGCAGCTGCGCGAATTTCGCCGCGTATTCGGCGCGGTTGGCCACGACGTGCGCCTCGTCGTTCCAGGCGGCGATGCTGGCCGCGGCCACCGGTCCCGACATCGCGCTGCCATGGTAAGTCCGGTACAACAGGAACGCCTTCATCAGCGCGGCATCGCCGGCGATGTAACCCGAACGCAGTCCCGGCGCGTTCGACCGTTTCGACAGACTGCCGAACACGGCGAGCCGCGGATAGCCGGTGCGGCCGAGCGCCTGCGCGGCCGCCAGTGCGCCGAGTGGCGGGTGGGCTTCGTCGAAATAGATTTCCGAGTAGCACTCGTCGGACGCGATGACGAAGCCGTGACGGTCCGCCAGCGCGAAGAGTTCCTTCCAGCCGGCGAGATCGAGCACGCGGCCCGTTGGGTTGTCGGGCGAACAGACGTACAGCAACTGCGTGCGCGACCAGACGTCGGCCGGCACCGTGCTCCACGCATGCGCGAATCCCACGCCCGGATCGGCGTTGACGCAATACGTCTGCGCGCCCGCCAGCAACGCGGCGCCTTCATAGATCTGGTAGAACGGATTGGGCACGACGACGGTCGCCGCCGACTTGCTGCCGTCGATGACCGTCTGCCCGAAAGCGAACAGCGCCTCGCGGCTGCCGAGGATCGGCAGCACCTGCGTGCCCGCATCGAGCGCGGCGAGGCCATGGCGGCGAACGAGCCAGCCCGCGACGGCCTCACGCAAAGCGGCGGGTCCGATCGTCGTGGGATAATTCGCGAAAGCGCCGGCCCCGGCGACGAGTGCGTCGAGGATGAGGCGCGGCGTTGGATGCCGGGGTTCCCCCAGCGACAGGCTGATGGCCCGCTTCGCGGGATCGGGTTCGACGCCGGCGAAGAGCGCGCGCAGCTTCTCGAACGGATACGGTTGCAGCAAGGCGAGCCTGGGATTCACGCGGAGAGTCCGTGCAGAAGAGCGACGATTATAGCGGCGTGCGCCACGGCGGCAGCAGGACATGAAGGATGTCGCCGCCCGCGTCGGTGCCGGCGTCGTCACGCTGTTCGCGATGGCACTGCTGGCGGTCGTCGTCGCGTGGTGGGCCTGGCAGGCGTTCGGTCCGCCGCCGGTGCGCATCGTGCCCGCAACCCCCGCCGATCCCGCCGCGACGATCCTTGCGTCCGGCCTCATGGCCGGCGCGGGACCCGCAACGCCGGCGCCCGCACCCGCCGCGGAAACGGCCGCGCTCGCGACCGGCGACACGCGCCTGCTCGGCATCTTCGCCCAGCGCGATGGCCACGGGTGGGCGCTCTTCCGCCTGCCGACCGGACCGAAGCTCGTCGCCACGGGGCAGGAGATCGCGCAGGGCGCGCAACTGGTCGACGTGCGCCCGGACGGCATCACCGTGCGCGATGCCGACGGCGAACGCCGGATCGCGTTGCGCGGCGAGCCGGTCGCCAAGCCCAAGCCGATGCCGGTCACCGCGGCGAAGAGTCCGCGAAATCCCGCGTGTGTCGCGCCCGCTGGATTCAAGGGCAGCGTGCTGCGCCTCAACGCCGAACTCTTCCAGGGGATCATCGCCAAGCCGGAGAGTTGGACGGCGCTTGTCGTTGCCGATCGCGGCGCGCTCGCCGTACGCGACCAGAGCGGTTTCGTGACGATGCTCGCGATGAAAAAAGGCGATCGCCTCGAGCAGGCGAACGGTGTCGCGCTGTCGGTGCCCGACGACGTCGTGCGCGCGGTGTTAAAGCCGCTGGCGGCGCAGCAGCCGGTGCGGGTCAGCGGCACGCGCGACGGCGCGCCGCGCGAGTGGCTGCTGCTGAACGCCGGCAGTTGTCCGAACTAGACGCTAGCGTCCGGGCAGCCAGCGCAGAAGATCCTGCGGCTCGGCGATCCACCCGGTGGCGGGCCACCGCTGCGGATCGCCCGTCGTGCCCATGTAGCCGTAGCACGCGACGATCGTCGGCATGCCGGCGGCCAACCCGGCTTCGATGTCGCGCAGATCGTCGCCGACGTAGACGCAGGCGCCCGGCGGCACGCGCAACGCGGCGGCCGCATGCAGGAGCGGCGCCGGATGCGGCTTCGGGTGTGGCGTCGAATCGCCGGAGACGACCACCGCCGCGCGCTGCGCGAGCTTGAGCGCCGTGACGACCGGCACGGTGAAGCGCGAGTGCTTGTTGGTGACGATGCCCCACTTCAAGCCGCGGTCCTCGATGGCTGCCAACATTGCGTCGACGCCGGCGAACAGCTGCGTCGTCTGCGCGAGGCAGGCGCTGTAGTGCGCGAGAAACGCGTCGCGCAGCGCCGCATAGTCCGCGTGCTCGGGGGTGACACCCATGCCCGCGTCCAGCAGTCCGCGCGCGCCCGATGACGCGTGCGCGCGCAGCCCGGCAACCGGCACTGGCGGCAGGTCGCGATCGGCGCGCACACGGTTGAGCGCAATGGCCAGGTCGCCCGCGGAATCCGCGAGCGTGCCGTCGAGATCGAAGAGCA
>JBDTNR010000023.1:0-15509 GCA_039933655.1 Betaproteobacteria bacterium
GCCGATGATTACAGCTCTGACCCCAATCGCACCAACATGATTACGGCTCTGACCCCAATGGCGCCGATTGCGCCAGCGGCGCGACCAGCGCATCGCGCTGGCCGCTGCGCTCGAGTCCCGCGGCCACGAACCCCGACGCCTTCAGTTCCTCGAGCAGCGACCGCAGATAGCGCGCGGCCGCGGTGCGGCCCCTTTTGACGCCCATCGCCTGCTCGATCACCATGAAGCGCCCGTCCATCACGCGCACGTCGTGGCGCGTCTGCGCGTACGCGACGAGCGGCGACTTGACGCCGGCGACGACGTCGAGTCGGTCGCGATCGAACATCGCGATCGACTCGGCGCCCGTCGGCGCGTGGACGATCTGCGCATGCTTGATCGTGCGCGCGAGGTAGAGCTCGTACGCGCTGCCGTTGCCGACGGCGATCCGCACGCCCGGGCGATCGACATCCCCGATCGTCCGCAGCGGCGAATCCGCACGGACCATGTACGAGCCCTCGATCAGCACATAGGGCGGCGTGAACTCGATTTCCGCTGCGCGCTTGGGATCGATGGCGAGGAACGCGACGTCCCACGCGCCATCGGCCAGGGCGGCGAAAACCTTCCCCGCGGCGTCGAACGTCACGAGTTCGACCGGGACGCGCAGCCGCCGGCCGAGTTCGCGCGCGATGTCGATCGAGACTCCGCGCGCCTCCCCGGTCACCGGGTCCTTCTGCGCGAGGACCGCGTTGCCGAAGTTGATCGCGGCGCGCAGCGTGCCGGACGGTGCCAGTTCCTGCAGGACCGGCGTGGGATTGTCTTCTGGCATTCGCTCGACTCTCAAGCGTTCAGCGCGACACCGCGCCGTGGATGAAACAACGCGGCGTATGTACGATTCGCGACCGCAGGCACCGCGCGGCGAGGCGCTGCGCGAGCGCGGCAGGCTCGTGGAAGATCTTCACGATCCGGTATTCGCTGTCGTCGTTTTAGCTTGCGCGCCGCCACACCGGCCTCCCGGTCCGGACGCACGTGGTTCTTCGCGGAGGACGTCAGGTCCCAGCCCGAGTCGATCACGTACGCCGTTGCGCCGTCGGCGAGCGCCGCCTCGACCTTCGCCCAGAACTTGTCGAAGTGGTCATCGGGGACGTGTGACAGCCAGAAACTCATGAAGACGACATCGTAGCGCTCGGCCGGCTGCCACGCGAAGAGATCGGCGAGCGCGTAGTCGACATTGGCCGCTGCCACGCGCGCGCGGCTGATCGCCTGCACCTCCGGCGACGCGTCGAGCGCAAGCAGGTGGCCGACGCGCGACGCCACCCAGCGAGTGAAGAGACCGGTGCCGCACGCCAGTTCGAGCGCCCGCCGCGGGCGCGTCTCGTCGAGATGGCGCACGAGCGCCGTCGCGACTTCGGCCGCATCGGCGGCCCAGGCGACGTTGAGATCGGCGCCATGATCGTAGCGGCCGGTGCGGAACCACCACTCGTCGTACTCGCCGGCGCGCTTCCTGTAGTACGCCACCTGCTCGGAGAGGACGGCGGGGTCGGTCGCCGGCGTCGAGGTCGTGATCATCCTGCCATCCTAACGCACGCCGCCGCCCTGAAATTGATGGGGCTACAATGCGCGCCATGCCGACGAAGCCCGATTTCCCGAATGTTGGCGCCCATGTCGGCGCGCAGGACCTGGCGAATCGCGAACGCTTCGCGCATTGGCGCGGCGCCGTCCGCGCGACGGCGCCCGTTGCGGTCGAAGGCATCCGGTATCCGATGCCGGCCCATGCGCACGACAGCGATTCCGCGTTCGTCGCGTTCGCGGCGCGGAAGCGGTACATCAGCCTGTATGTGGGGCGTCCGGAGATCCTGCAGGCGTTCGCCGCCGACGTTGGGCACCCGAACGCCGGGAAGGCCTGCCTGCGCTTCGGACCCAAGGTCGATCGCCCCCTGGCAGCACTCGCACGACGGCTGAACGCCATCGCGGCGGCAAGCCGGCGCGGCGATTTGACGTCATGCTGAACGGCTCGCGCCGTGCGGCGGCCGGCAGTTCGCTGCACTGGTTCGCGGGCTTCATCGCCGTCGTCGCCGCGATCGCCGGCTTCGAGATCTATTCGCTCGTCGCGCACAATCGCGAACGGGCGCCCGTGGTGGCGCCCGTGGTGGCGCCAGTCGCGGCGCCGGCCAAGGTCGCGGCGGGCCCCTTTGGCGATATCGACGCGCCGCCCGGCGAAGCCGTCGTCGGTCCGCGCGTGACGATCTCCGGCTGGGCGCTCGATGCCGCCGGCATCCGCGGCGTCGAAGTGCGGCTCGACGGTCGCAAGTTCGTGGCCAGGACCGGCATCGCGCGCCCGGATGTGCCGAAGGCACGGCCCGACCTTCCCGCCAATCCGAACGGTGGCTTCGAGTTCACCGGCGATTTTTCCGACTACCTGGCGCCCGCGGGCGCCGATCGCCGAGTGCTTTCGATTGTCGCCATCGCCACCGACGGTCGCGAGACGTTGCTCGGCCGCCGCAGCCTGGTGGAACCCGCCGCGCGCGTGCGCTGGGCGCAATTCACGCCGAAGGAACCGGCGCCCTTCTACCTGCTGCCCGCGCTGTCCGGCATCGACTTGGGCGGTGCGAGCGAACTCGACACGATCTACGCGCCCTACCAGTCGCCGACGCTGCGCGTGGGCTTTCGCGTGCCGATCCTCTACCTGCGGATGACGCGCGGGGCCGAGCACGACTTCGCGTTCGACCCCGACTGGGACCCCAAGCGCAAATGCGGCGAGCGGAGGATCGGCGACGATTCGCTGAACGCGGTGCTCGCGCATTCGAACGCGAAACGCCTGCCGGTGCTGGTGACACTCAACGGCGGCATCTGGGCCGATGCGTACTGCGACGTGCCGCAGTGGGACGTCAACGACAAGCTCGAGCAGGACGCCGCCAATTGCCAGTGGAATCAGAACAACGAGGTGATGCCCGACAACTTCCTGAAGGACCTGCCGGGGTCGCAGGAAGCGCCGGAGCTTGCGCGCTCGCTGACATTCAACGTCTACGCGACGCAGGTGCGCCACTACAAGAAACGCAACCTGCGGCAGGCCGGCGCGCTGCTCGCCACGTTCGCGCGCGCGCATCCCGGCCTCTTCGTCGGCATCAATCTCGATCCCGACACGTACCTGAATCCGTTTTTCGGCGAAGCCCAATGGTACGACTACAACCCGGGCACGCTGCGCCAGTTCCGCGAATGGCTGGCGGGCAGCGGGCCCTATGCCGGACGCCCGGCGCAAGGCGTGCCCGACCTGCGCGCCTACCGCCGCGCGCAGCCGCTCACGCTCGCCGACGTCAACCGCATCGCGGGCCAGCAATGGCGTTCGTGGCTGGACGTCGATCCGCCGCGCGCGTTTCCGCGCGACACGAGCAGTGGCGCGCACCCTTTCTGGCAGGATCCGTGGGTGCGCGAATGGGAAGTCTTCCGACGTCATCTCGTCCACCTGCACTACGATGAGCTTGCGCAGTGGCTGGTGGAGGCTGGCATTGCGCGCGATCGCATCTGGTCGTCGCAGGGGCTGATGGCGCCGCGCGGCGACGCCATGTCGTTTGCGATCGATCTCACCAGCGCGCCGCGCAACTACGATTCCGGCGGCATGTCCATCGCCGGCGCCAAGCCCGCGCTCGGCCATATCGGCGTCATCCTGTACGGCGAGGCGGCCGTCAACGACGTGCGGATGGACAACGGCCGCTCGCTCTTCGCGACGCTCGCCGCCGTCGACCCGCGCTGGGCGATCGTCGAATACAACACGTCCGACCTGCGCGATCCCACCGTCCAGCCGACCTATGCCGCCGCGTATCGCGGGCTCCGGGACCTGTGGAATTTCGGTGCGCGCTACATGTCGCCGATGGCCTGGAACGGCAGCAATGGCGCGTTCGCCGGCCAGCCCGGCCACTCGACATTCACCGCGTGGCGCAACACGCCGCTGGAGGACGCCGCGCGCGACTTCATGCTCGCGCGCGCCGGGCTGCCGCTGGGCGCGTTGCTGTGGACATTCGGCGCACCCGCGCACGCCGATGGCGACGGCTGGACCGCCGAGCTCGGCGCGCTGGCGCTAGGCCGCGGCTTCGTCACCCTCGGTCCCGACGCCAATGACCGCGTCGTGCTGCTTTCCCCGAAGGGACTGCCCTCCAGCCTTCAAAGGGCCGAGGAGTTCGTGCTCGGCCTGGACACGCACGCCGGATTGCGCCGCGTGCGCGTGCAGGGCAAACGCGGCGCCGACAGTGGCTGGGAGACGCTGGCCGACGCCTCACTCCAGAAGCTGCGGACGACCGCCGCGGGCGTGGCGATCAGGCGGAGTCCCGGTCCGCGCACGGCCGCCTACGACCAGTTGCGCATCGAACTGACCTTCACTTCCAACACCGCCCGCTTCCTCTCCCGCATCGCTGCACTGTGACGCAACGAAACGCGGGAAGAAATCGTTCTCGTGGTCTGGTTACGAAGGTAGTCAGCGAAAAGCGCTTTGGACGACCATGCTCGATTTTTCGTTGCAGGGGCACGAAGCGTGAAATGAGGATCATGCAATGAGGGTCAAGACTCGAAATTCCATGCCGGGCGGAGCCATGGCGCAATGCCTGCGGAAATTCGAGTCTGACGCTCGTTTCAGCTCAAAACACGGAGCGCAGAGCACGTAGGGTTTTGTGCCCGTCGGAAGCGAAACAGCGAGCGGTTTGGCTCGCTGTTTCGCTTTCGTTTACTTGTCGTCGATCTTGTACTCGACGTAGGCCTTGTCGCGGGTCTGGCGCATGAACTCGGTGAACTGTTCGTCTGCCTTGCGCGCGCGGATCGCGTTGCGGGCGACGTCGCGCTTGCGATCCTGCGTGACGTCCTGCGTGCGGCGCTCCTCGACGAGGATCAGGTGCCAGCCGAACGGCGAACGCACGGGCGGCGATACCTGGCTGACCTTCAGCTTCGCCATCGCCTGCTCGAACTCGGGCACCGTGTCCCCTGGGCTGACCCAGCCGAGATCGCCGCCCTTGGCCGACGAGGCATCCTCGGAATTGAGCTTCGCCTGGTCGGGGAAATTGGCGCCGGTGTCGATGCGATCCCGGATCCGCTCGATCTTCGCCTTGGCCTCGGATTCCGACGTCGTCTCGTTGACGCGGACCAGGATGTGCCTGGCGCGCGTCTGCTCGACGACTGTCGGCGCGTTGAGGCTGCGCGAATTGTTGAGCTTGACGACATGGAAACCGGCCGGGCTGCGCAGAACCGGCGACACGTCGCCGTTCTGCATCGTCCGCACGGCGTTCACGAACACCGACGGCAGCCGCGCGGGTGTGCGCCAGCCGAGATCGCCGCCCTGGACGGCGTCCTGCGCATCCGAGAATGCGGCGGCGACTTCGCGGAACTCCTTGCCGCCCTTCACCTGCTGGAGGGCCTCTTCGGCGCGCTTGCGGCGCGCTTCGATCTGGTCGGGAGTCGCCTGCTCGGGCACGCCGACCATGATGTGCGCGAGCTGGTATTCGCTCTCGCCGCCCGCCTGCGCGGCAACGGTGGCCAGGTAGTTGTCGACCTCGGCCTCGGAGACCTGCACGCGGCTGTCGACTTCACGCTCACGCAGCCTCTGGATCGTCACCTCGCGGCGGATGTCCTCGCGGTACTTGGCGTACGGGATCTTCTCCCGGTCGAGCGTGCGCCGCAGCTCCTCTGGTGTGATCTTGTTTTCCTGCGCGATGCGCAGGATCGTGCGCTCGACCATCTGGTCGTCGACGCGCACGCCGTTTTCCTTGGCGAACTGCAGCAGCGCGCGGTCGATGATCAGCCGCTCGAGCACCTGCTGTTCGAAGGCGTCCGGCGGCGGCGGTCGCACGTTGGACGCCCTCATCTGCCCGAGGACGATACGCTTCTGTTCCTCGAGTTCGTATTGCGTCAGCGCCTCGTCGTTGACGACGGCGATCACCCGGTCGAGCGGCACCGTTGAGCCTGCGGGGCGGGCGGCAGGCGCGGGGGCGGGGCGGGCAGGGGGGACCGCGGTCGGTCGCGGGCCGGCCCCGGGCACCTGGATGCCGGGGGACGTCGGCTGCGCGGTGGCGACAGCGGCGCAGGCTGCCAGCGTGGCAGCAAGAAGCGGGAGCAAGGGACGGCGACGTGCCATCGTTTTCGACTCTCTAGAATTCGGGAAGGGGATCGAAGCTGCGGTCGCGCTGCTGGATCGCCGGATCGTTCGTCCGCAGGTATCCCGGAACCGTGCGTCGCAACAACTCGAGCGGGCTGGTGCCCACCCGCGCGAGTCCGTTCAATTCGAGCTGGACAAAGATGGAATTCGTCCGGGTCTCGGTGGTGGTCGTCAACTGCTGCCCGACCACCCGCAAAGCCCAGCACCCGCCATTGTACTCCAGCCCTATCACGGCCTCCAGTGTCTTCCGGTCGGGAATCGAGTAGTTCCACGCGCCGACGAACGTCAAGTTATCGGTCAGCGGCCACTGCGCCGAAAGGTACGTCTGCTTCAACTCCGATTGACCGCCGATCTGGTCGACGAGTTCCCGCGAATACCGATAGATCAGCGACAGCACGCGGCCCGGCGCGGGGTTGTAGCGCGTGCCGAGGTTGAACCGGTTCAGTTGCGACGACCCGAAGTCGTACTGCATGAGCCCGATCAGCGACCAGGCATCGGACAGCCGCCCCTCGGCGCCAACAAGGAAATCCGACGACCCCGACTCCTGCGGCGGGCCGCCCAGCGTGATCTGCTGGTCCTCGAAATAGAAGCGCTGCCCGACGGCCACCCGGAACCGTTCGGCGCCGGTGTCCGGATCGAGCAGCCGCGACGTGACGGCTAAGGCAAGCTGGTTCGTGTCGCCGACGCGGTCGCCGCCGATGAAGCGGTTTTCGCTGAAGAGCTGCGTGAAATTGAAATCGTCCTGCACGGTGTCGAACACCGGCAGCAGGTTCTGGTTGCGGAACGGGATGTACGTGTACATCGCGCGCGGTTCCAGCGTCTGCACGAAGTTCTTGCCGAAGATGCTCCAGTTGCGCTCGAAGATGAGTCCGGTATCGATGCTCGTCACCGGCACGACCAGCCCTTCGCTGCCGTCCGGCACGCCCGCCGTCGGCCCGTCGAGATCGTATTGCCAGCCGGCGACCCCGACCCGCGCATTGACGAACCACGAGCTGCCCCGACGTTCCCAGCGCGTGGATGGATAGAACGTGCCGCGCGAGCCCGTCGGCGTCAGCGCCGATTGGGAAAACCGCACGTACTCGGCGAGGCCGTTCCACGTGAGGCCAAGCCAGTCGGTGTCCGCCAGCGCACCGCGTATCTGCGGCAGCATGTTGTACGGCGGCACCACCGCGGCTGCCGGATTCGGGTCCTGCAGCGTCTGGAACGACTGCGCGCGCGCCAGCAGCGAGAACTGGCCGTAGTTGGCGATGAAGCCGCCTTCCTCCGGCAGCGTCTTCTGCGACGTGACGGACACGCGATCGGAATAGTCGGCGAGATACGTCGCGTCCGACACGCGGTTGTAATTGATGTAGCCGGAGAGCCACGGCGCGAATCTCTGGTTGTGCTTCCACGAGATCGCCCACCGCGTGTCCTCGGCGATGCGATCGTTGGGAACCACCTCGGCGATCGCCTCGCCCGCCAGCGAATCGAAGAGATAACGGCCCTGCCCGGAGATCTGCACGCCACGGCGCGTCATGATGCGCGGCGTCACCGTGGCGTCGTAATTCGGCGCGAGATTGAAGTAGTACGGCGTGGCGATCTCGAAGCCGCGGATCTGCGTCGAGCCGATCGTCGGTGTCAGGAAGCCGGACTTGCGCTCGTTGGACAGCGGAAACTCGAGCCAGGGCGTGTACATCACCGGCACGTCGAGAAAGTAGACCATGGCGTTGCGCGCCGTGCCCACCTTGCGCAGCTTGTCGACCTCGATCTCGTCGCTGCGCAGGTACCAGTCCTTGTTGGGCGCGATGCAGCTCGTGTATTCGGCGTTCGTCGCCTCGTAGCGGTCGGGCCCCGCGAAGCGAATCTCCTTCGCCTCGCCGTGCGACTGGTTCTCGCTCAGGAAAAACCTGGGCTGGTCGAACCAGCCGATCTCCCGATCGCGCTGGAACTTGACCTCGGGGCCGCTGATCCAGTCGAGCCCCTTGCGCAACGTCACATCGCCCTTCGCCCAGATCTCGTCGCCGGCGATGTCGTATTGCAGCCAGTCGGCGAGCACCGTCTCGCGTCGCGTGCGCAACTCGACGTTGCCGGAGGCCTCGATGCGCTTTTCCGAGTTGCCTTCGAGGCGATCGGATCGCAAGTACACGGCGCCGCGTTCTTCGGCCGCCTGCGCGCCACCCTCGCCGGCAGCGGACGGCGCAATCTGCGGCACCCCGGCGCCGGCCAAGTCGACCATCCGCGGCGCCGTGCTGTCGGCAGGGAGGGCGCCGCCCGGCGGCGTGACCATACGCCGATACGGCGATTCGATCTGGCGCGACAGCTTGAGCGTCACCTCCTGCGCCGACACCGCTGCCGCCAGCGACGCCGCGATCGCGGTCGCGGCGAACGACACGAGCAGCGGGGGACGGCAGGGAGCGCGGAACTTCATGGGGGGAGGCAAAGGCGGCGGTTTGCTAAAATGCGCCATTCTAGCTTGCCGATCCGCGGCGCCCGTCCGCAGCCGAATCCGCTTCGCCCGCCCGGCGTGCGAGCGGCATGCGCGGCGTGTCGCCCTCGCACCCCGATGAGCACTCCCCCCGCCGACCCTCGCCTCGCGGCGCTCGCCGACTGGCTTGCGAGCGTGCTCGCGCCGGTCGCGTTCACGCTCGCGCCGGCATCGGCGGACGCGAGTTTCCGCCGTTATTTCCGCATCACGCTGTCCGCGCCCCACGCGTTGGCGCCTGCCGCCGCGACGCTGATCGCGATGGATGCGCCGCCGCCGCAGGAGGATTGCCGCCCCTTCGTGCACGTCGCGTCGTTGCTGCGCGATGCGGATGTGCACGCGCCGCAGGTGCTCGCGCAGGACCTGCCGCGCGGCTACCTGCTGCTGACCGATCTCGGCCACACCACCTACCTCGCGGCACTCGATACCGGCAGCGCGCACGCGCTCTATCTCGATGCGATCGACGCCCTCGTCCGTTTCCAGCGGTCGTCGCGACCGGGCGAACTCCCTCCGTACGACGAGGCGCTGCTGCGGCGCGAGCTCGATCTCTTTCCTGCGTGGTACATCGCGCGTCACTGCGGCCGCCCGCTCGACGATGGAGAGCGCGCCCTGCTCGAGAGCGTGTTCGCGCGCGTGGTGGCCAACAATCTCGCGCAACCGCGGGTGTTCGTGCACCGCGATTTCCATTCGCGCAACCTGATGGTCAGCACGCCCAATCCCGGCGTGCTCGACTTCCAGGACGCCGTGCACGGTCCGGTAACGTACGACCTCGTATCGCTGCTGCGCGACGCGTACATCGAATGGGCCGAGGAGCGGCAGATCGACTGGGCGGTCCGCTATTGGGAAAGGGCGCGCGCCGCGGGCATTCCCGTGGCCGCCGACTTCGGCGCGTTCTGGCGCGACTTCGAGTGGATGGGCGTGCAGCGGCAATTGAAGGTGCTCGGCATCTTCGCGCGGCTCTTCCACCGCGATGGCAAGGCTGGCTACCTGCAGGACATGCCGCTCGTCATGCGCTACCTTCGCGGCGCCTGCGCGCGCTACCGCGAACTCTCACCGCTGCTCGTGCTGCTCGACGCGCTCGAAGACCGCGCGCCCCGCTTCGGATACACGTTCTGACCGTCATGCCGACCGCGATGATTCTCGCCGCCGGGCGCGGCGAGCGCATGAGGCCGCTGTCCGATGCGATGCCGAAGCCGCTGCTCTCCGTTGCCGGCAAGCCGCTGATCGTCTGGCAGATCGAGGCGCTCGCGCGAGCCGGGTATCGGCGGCTCGTCATCAACGCGGCGCACCTCGCGCCATGCCTGACGCAGGCGCTGGGCGACGGCACCGCGCTGGGCGTGCGCATCGCCTGGTCCGTCGAGCCCGAGCCGCTCGAAACGGCGGGCGGAATCGCCACTGCCATGCCGTTGATCCCGGACGGCCCGGTGCTCGTCGTGTCCGGCGATATCTGGACGCGCTACGAGTACGCCGCGCTGCAGGCGCGCGCGGATCGGATGGCGCTGGACGATGCGTCGCCGCGCGTCCATCTGGTCATGGTGCCCAACCCGCCGTTCCATCGGGCGGGGGATTTTGCGCTCGACGGCAGCCGCATTCACCGCGACGGGCCGAACCGGCTGACGTTCGGTAACATCGGCGTCTACGACAGCGCGCTCTTTCGCGAACTTCCGCGGGGCGTCAAGCTCAAACTTCTTCCGCTGTATCACGACTGGATCGCGCGCGGACTGGTGTCGGGCGAGCGTTACGATGGCCCTTGGGCCAACGTGGGCACTCCCGACGAACTGGCCGCGCTCGATGCCCGGCTGACCGCCCACGAGGCGTGAATGCCCGGGATCCCACCCAAAAGGACGCATCAGATGCCCATCACCGACAACCCGCTGCTCGATTTTTCCGGACTTCCGCGTTTCGACGCCATCACACCGGCCCACGTCACACCGGCCGTCGACGCGCTGCTCACCGACGCCCGCCGTACCGTCGAAACGGTGGCGACCGCGCCTGCCGCGCCCACGTGGGACTCGCTGGTCGAGCCCATGGCGGACGCGCTCGATCGCCTCGACCGCGCATGGAGCGCCGTGCGGCACCTGAACGCCGTCGTCAACACGCCGGAACTGCGCGAGGCACACAACGAGAACCTGCCGAAGGTCATCGATTTCCACACGAGCCTCGCGCAGGACCTGCGACTCTTCGACAAGTACCGCGCGCTGCGCGCGCAACCGGGTTTCGCGGCGCTCGACGCCGCGCAGCGCAAGCTGATCGACAACGAGCTGCGCGACTTCAAGCTGGGCGGCGCGGAACTCGCCGACGCCGACAAGATCCGCTTCAAGGCCATCCAGGAGGAGCTGGCGGACCTGTCGACGAAATTCGAGGAGCACGTGCTCGACGCCACCAATGCGTGGGCCTACTACTGCGACGCCGAGGCGGAGCTGGCCGGCGTGCCGGCCGACGTGCTCGCGGAAGCGCGCGCAGCGGCCGAAGCCGAAGGCAAGACGGGCTGGAAGCTCACGCTGCGGATGCCGTGCTACCTGCCGGTGCTGCAGTATGCCGAGAATCGCGACCTGCGGCGCCGCATGCACGAAGGCTATTCGACGCGCGCGTCGGATCTCGGCGCGAATCCGCAATGGAACAACACGCTGGTGATCGGCCGCATTCTCGCACTGCGGCGCGAGGCGGCGCAGCTGCTCGGCTATCCCAACCATGCGCACGTGTCGCTGGTGCCCAAGATGGCCGAGCATCCGGACGAGGTCATCGCGTTCCTGCGCGATCTCGCATCCCGCGCCAAGCCATTCGCCGAACTGGACTTCGCCGAGCTGACGGTGTTCGCGCGCACCGAACTCGGCTTGGCCGAGCTCGCGCCGTGGGACTTGGCCTTCGCGGCGGAACGCCTGAAGGCGCAGCGGTACGCGTTCAACGAGCAGGAAGTGCGCCAGTACTTCCCCGAGGATGCCGTGCTCGCCGGCCTGTTCCGCGTCGTCGAGACGATCTACGGCGTGCACATCGCGCCGGCCCAGGCGTCCGTCTGGCATCCCACGGTGCGGTTTTTCGCGATCCGCGACGGCCAGGGCGCGCTGGTCGGCGAGTTCTACTTCGACCTCTACGCACGCGAAGGCAAGCAGGGCGGCGCCTGGATGGACGATGCGATCAACCGCCGCCGCGCGCGCGGGGCCGTCCAGCATCCGGTCGCCTACATGACGTGCAACCTGTCGGCGCCGGTGGGCGGCAAGCCCGCGACGTTCACGCACGATGAGGTCATCACGATCTTCCACGAGTTCGGCCACGGACTCCACCAGTTGCTGACGCAGGTCGAGACCGCCGGTGTGTCCGGCATCCAGGGCGTCGAGTGGGACGCGGTGGAGCTGCCGTCGCAGTTCATGGAGAACTTCTGCTGGGAATGGGACGTGCTGCGCCACATGACGCGGCACGTCGACAGCGGCCTGCCGCTGCCGCGCGAGTTGTTCGACAAGATGCTGGCCGCGAAGAACTTCCAGAGCGGCATGGCCACGGTGCGGCAGCTCGAGATGGGACTCTTCGACATGCTGCTGCACGCGCAAGCAGACGGCGCGGACACCACGCAGTGGGCCACGCCGCAGGCGCTGCTGGATGCCGTGCGCCGCGAGGTCGCCGTCGTTCCACGGGCGTCGTACGACCGCTTCATGCAGGTGTTCACGCACGTGTTCGCGGGCGGGTACGCGGCGGGCTACTACAGCTACAAGTGGGCGGAAGTGCTGTCGGCGGACGCGTACAGCCTCTTCGAGGAGGAGGGCGTGCTGTCGCCGGCAGCCGGCGCGCGGTTCCGCGACGAGGTATTGGCGCGAGGCGGCAGCCGGCCGGCGCTCGAGTCGTTCGTCGCCTTCCGCGGGCGCCCGCCCCAACTGGATGCGCTCCTGCGGCATAATGGAATGGTCGCATCGCCCTAAAAGGAGCCTTCATGGTCACGCTCGCGGAGCGCATCACGCTAGGCCTGGCGGCGCTGGTCGTCGCCGGCCATGCGTTCGCGCAGGCGCCCCAGGTGTATCGCTACGTCGATCCTGCCGGGCGCGTCGTCTACTCGGACCGCGTGCCGCCGCCGGAGGCCAAAGGGGTGCAGACGAAGCGGCTCGGCGCCAACTACGTCGAAACGGGCCAGCCGGAGCTCGCGTCGCAGGTCGCGTCCGACCGTTTTCCCGCCACGCTCTACACCTTCCAGTGCGGCGACGTCTGCCAGGGCGCGGAGGCGCTGCTCAACAAGCGCGGCGTGCCATTCACGACCGTCGACGTCCAGAAGGACGAGCAGGGCATGATCCGGATGCGGACGCTGACGGGCGAGGACCGCGCGCCGGTGCTGGCGCTCGGCGACAAGCTGATCGTCAAGGGCTTCAACGAAGCCCGCTGGCAGGCGGCGCTCGACGAGGCAGGTTATCCGAAGACGCCGGCGGCGCGGCGCACGGCCGCGGGAACGCGGCGGGAAGCGCCCCCGCCGCCACCCGTCGAAGGCACGCGATCACTCGCGCCGCCTCCGCGCGGCGGCGATTATCCGAAATAGCCGGCGTGCGCCGGTCCTTCGCCCATGAGCCCGCAGGGCCGCCCCAAGGGCGAATACCGGAGTGCGCAGCACGCAGGCAGTCCAGGATGAGCCCGCAGGGCCGCCCCAAGGGCGAATACCGGAGTGCGCAGCACGCAGGTGGTCCAGCACGCCCGCATACCGCCGATCGCGCGGCAGCGGCGCTTGAGCATCGCCCGTGATCATCGCCGCCTGGAACGTCAACTCGCTGAACGTGCGGCTCCCGCGGCTGCTCGCGTGGCTCGAAGCCAGTCGTCCCGACGTCGTGTGCCTGCAGGAAACCAAGCTCGAGGACCCGAAATTTCCGGTCATGGAGCTTGCGGCCGCCGGCTACGGCGCGCACTACAGCGGCCAGAAGACGTACAACGGTGTCGCGATTCTCGTGCGCGACGGATTGCCGGTCAGCGACGTGACGTTCGGCATCGGCGGATACGAAGACGCGCAGAAGCGCGTGATCGCCGCCACCGTGTCCGACATCCGCGTCGTCGGCGTCTACGTGCCCAACGGACAGTCCGTCGATTCGGACAAGTATGTCTACAAGCTCGCGTGGTATGCCGCGCTGGCCATCATGCTGCGCGCCGAACTCGCCCGCCATCCGGCACTGGCAGTGGCCGGCGACTTCAACGTGGCGCCAGAGGACCGCGATGTCCACGATCCCGCGTTGTGGGCCGGGCAGGTGCTCTGCTCCGGGCCCGAGCGGACGGCATTCCGCGCGCTGCTCGACGTCGGGCTGAAGGACAGCTTCCGCCTCTTCGACCAGCCAGAGAAGACGTACTCATGGTGGGACTACCGGCAACTCGCCTTTCCCAAGAACCACGGGCTGCGCATCGACCATGTGCTGCTGTCCGACGCGCTGGCCGCGCGCTGCACCGCCAGCCGCATCGACCGCAACGCGCGCAAGGGCGAAAAGCCCTCGGACCACGCCCCCGTCGTGGTTGAACTTCGCGAAGAGGCGGGTTAGCGAGTGCTCGTCGGCTTCCTCGCCGCGCACAGGCCCACTCTGTCCGCATCACGCTCGTCACTTTCAACCTAGAGCAAATCGTCGGGCTCCGCCCGCGATTTGCCCCTGTTCAGCCTGTCATCAGGCAGTCAGCGTCGTCGATTTTTCCAAGGGGTCGCGCCGTCAGGCTTGCGACGCCTTCTGACTTATCTACGTCTAGCAAACGGCCGCAGAGCGGCCGTTTGCTAGACTCCGCGCGACATGGTCTTCGCTTCGCCGATCTTCCTCTTCCTGTTCCTGCCGATCACGCTCGCCGCCTACTTCGCGGTGCCGCGGCGCGGGCGCAACGGCGTGCTGCTGGTGGCGAGCCTCGCGTTCTATGCGTGGGGAGAGGCGCCCTACCTGGTTCTCGTGCTGGGCTCGGTGCTGTTCAACTATGCGATCGGCGGCGCCATCGGCCGCGCGCAGGACCCGCGCACGCGCCGCCGCTGGCTCGCCGCCGGCGTCACCGGCAATCTCGCGGCGCTGGCGGTCTTCAAGTACGCGAACTTCGCGTTCGCCAATGTCAACGCGCTGGCGCCGGTGCTCGCGATCACGCCGCTCGCCGTGGCCGCCATCCCGTTGCCGCTCGGCATCTCGTTTTTCACGTTCCACGCCATTTCGTATGTCGTCGACGTCTACAAGCGCAACGCGCACGCCGAGCGCAACCTGCCGCGCTTCGCGCTCTACATCCTGCTGTTCCCGCAGCTGATCGCCGGTCCGATCATCCGCTGGCGGGACATCGCCGCGCAGTTGCCCGACCGCGAACAGCGAATGGCCGACTTCACGTACGGCGTACGCCGTTTCGTGCTGGGCCTGGGCAAGAAGGTGCTGATCGCCAACACGCTGGGCCGCGTGGCCGACCAGATATTCGCCCTGCCCACGACCGAGCTGACGACGCCGCTCGCCTGGCTCGGGCTCGCCTGCTACACGCTGCAGATCTACTTCGACTTCTCGGGCTATTCCGACATGGCGATCGGCCTGGGGCGCATGTTCGGTTTCGAGTTCGTCGAGAATTTCAATTATCCGTACATCTCGCGCAGCCTGACCGAGTTCTGGCGCCGCTGGCACATCTCGCTGTCGACCTGGTTCCGCGACTATCTGTACATCCCGATGGGTGGCGGACGCGTCGGGCGCTCGCGCGTCTATTTCAATCTGGTCGTCGTGTTCGCCCTGTGCGGCCTGTGGCACGGAGCCTCGCTGAACTACCTGCTCTTCGGCTGCTTCCACGGCGCGGTGCTCGTGCTCGAGCGCGCCTGGCTCGGTGCGCGGCTCGCGCGCTGGCCGAGCGTGCTCCGCCACGTGTACCTGATGTTCGTCGTGGCTCTGGGCTGGGTCTTCTTCCGCTGCGAGGACACGGCTGTCATGACGGCGTGGTTCGCGGCCATGTCCGGATTCGCGAAAGGCGTCCCCGAGCTCGCCT
>JBDTNR010000024.1:0-15332 GCA_039933655.1 Betaproteobacteria bacterium
TACGGATTCAGCACGCAGCTCAAGCTGCCGTTCGATACCGCCGTCGCGAAAGTAATCGAGGCTCTGAAGGCAGAGGGCTTTGGCGTGCTCACCGATATCGATGTCAGGGCAACGTTGAAGGCCAAGCTCGATGTCGAGCGTCGGCCGTATCGCATACTCGGCGCATGCAATCCGCCGCTCGCGCATCGCGCCATCGAGGCCGATCCCGACATCGGATTGCTGCTTCCATGCAACGTGGTCGTACGCGAAGAAGCCAACGGGACGATCACTGTTGCATTCATGGATCCCGAGGCGGTCTTGAAATTGGTCGACAAACCGGAGGTGCAAGCCATCGGCAAGGAAGTACGGGCACTTCTCCAGCGCGTCTGCTCCAGCCTGATGGCGTGATGCCGGGGCATGACGCGCCTCGGCGGCGGTGAGCGCCCGCACTGCGTGCGACCGCCGGTGCCGCGCGGCTCCATGCCATGTGTTGCGTGATGCGAACGGCAGCCTCCACGAATTTCAAGGACCGGTTCGGAGCACGCAGATGGTCCGCTCGGGGCGAAGCCGGAATTTTCTCCCTTGCACGAAGGATTGGTTCGGGCCGCAAAGGAGGAGGGCAGGACACGTCCCTTGAGCTTCCCCCGAAATTTTGTCATCCAAGCGGGAGTGGATAGGATAGGCGAAACGGAGGGTGGAAATGTTCATGGCGAAGGAGCGCGCGCACCGCCCACCGCGACGGCCATTCCCGCTACGCGTCGCGGCCGTTGCCGAGCCTGAACTCAGAAGTCCAGGATGGCGCGAGCGTGCCTACGGCCGGCGGCACTCGACATCGACATTGCCACCGTCGTCGTAGCGCAATCGCGACAGGTTGAGGTCACTCACCGTGTAGGCAGCCGGGGGCTTTTGGGCGAGCGTGAACACGAGGCGATTGCCGTCGAGTTGCCAGACGCCGGGAGTGTCGGGGTCTCTGGCGCCGGTCGCGCTCTCCGTGAACGTGTCGCCATGATAGGTGAGCGCGCCTTCGGCGCCAAAAGTCCAATAGACGGACATTCCGGTGCGCTGGTCGGTGCACCGCCACGGACCATGCAGGAGGCCGGCATTCAACGGCGCTGGCACGACCGGCGCTTCCGCCTCACGCGGCTTGGCCGGTGGTTGCGGCATCACCCGCACCGGAACCAGCGTGCTTACGGCGTCGTCGACGTAGGGCGCCAGCAGGACCAGCGCGACGACCGCCAGCGGGGTGCCGACGAGCAGCATCACGTAGGGACGCAGGCGGCGGCGCATTTTTTGCGCCGCGGTGGGCGTTGCCGGCGCCTGCGCGGGCCCGGAGCCCGGCACGATGGTGGGTGGACCGAAGTGGGCGGGCGCCAGGAGTTCGTGGACGCTGCCGTCGGCGGCCTCCAGCGATGCGATCAGGTCGCGCTCGACAGTGACTGCGGCCCCGATGGCGCGCAGGGTGTCGGCGATGCGCTCGGCGTCCGCCTTGGATGCCCCTTCCTTGAGCTGATGCGGTGTCTGCGCGAACAGGCGTTCGGTGACGGTTTCCGGCATTCCGGTGACGCGGGCGAATTCCCGCTGGACCGTGCCCAGGTCGTGGTCATCGGTGGCGCGCCCTTGCAGAACAACGCGATAGAACATCAATCGGTCCCAGGTGGAAACGCTGTGGAGTGCAGCCAGTGCCACCTAGCAAATGCCGTACCGCTGGCTGCGGCGCTGCCGTGGGCTGCTTTGCCCCCCACGAAGGACGCCACCTCGACCGTCGGTCCGGACCATCAGTCCAGTCGCTTTAGCGTCTGCAATGCCGGAACTGCATCGCGATGGCGCCGCGGGGGCCGGCCCAGGCTGGGTCGACCACGATCGGCCAGCGTATTGCGATTCATCGTGGGGATGGTGCGGAGTCCTTCCACCGGAACGGCACCATCGCCGCGCTGCTGCGGCATGCCTCTCCCCGGCTGCGGAGGACGTCGTTCGACGACGTCGTTCCGCGGCAACGCGTACGCCTTTGACCTCAGACCATCGCTATACCGAGGCTTGGGCAATGGTTCAGAGGGCGGGCGGTGCTCCCGACCGTCGTACGCTGCCGCGGCACGTCGGGCAGCGATATCCCGCGAAACCGGTCGATCTGCTGGCGCGCTTGGGTGAGCGGGACGCCGTCGATCGTGCTGATCCGCAATGCGAGCTGCTCGCGTGCCGCCGAATCCATCGGCGGATGCGCACGCTCGTTGCCGGCGCCATGCAACGATCCGCGCAGCGAATCGCGTGCACGTCTGATCGATGGCGACAGCGAGGAAAACGCGGAACGGCTTGACGTGACGAACATGGGTATTCCTTCGGCTGGACGACTGCGCGGCACATCGGACGGATCGAATGCCTGTTGCCACCGTCTGCACCGCCATCGTCCCGGTCACTTGCCCTTTGCGAGTGGGCCCGGGACGATGCTTGTTTATGCGCTGTCGCGGCGACCGAGTCTGTTCGGCAGCGCACCCATGACGTGAAATTGCGTCTCCGCGCGCGGCGGGCATTCGCCGCGGCGATGGCCGGACCGCGGGCGAGCGCGGCAGGCTTGCGCCAGGGCGCAGCGGCGTTGCCGGCCGCCTGCCGGGGCGCGGCGTTGATACAACACTCACTGCGCTCAATCCCGGCGCTGTGTGTGCAGCAGGAGTGGCGCTAGCGACGCTGATAGACGTAGCGGAAGTAGATCATTTCACGCTTGCGAAAGATCTCGTACATGCGGCTGCCGACCAGCCCGGCAAATTCGCCGGCCGGCTTGCGCGCGCCGCGCCGGCGCACCAGCCGCTTGATGAGCTTGCGCTTTTCCTCGTCGCCGGCTTCGAGCGCCGCGACCACGGCGCCCGTGATGTCTTCGTGCGCGATCCGTTGCCAGCCAGGCTGCCCATCCAGCATCCGCTCGAGTGGGGCGATGTCCGTTGGTGCCCGGAAATCCGTGTACAGGAAATAGCCGCCGGGTCGCAGCACGCGAAAGACTTCGGACAGGAATTTGTCCATTTGCCCGTAACAATGGCTGCTCTCGACGTTCACGACGACGTCGAAGCTTGCATCCGGAAACGGCAGGTGTTCGGCGTCGCCTTCGGTGAATTCCAGGTTCGCCACGGCGGCATGAAAGCTGCGCGCCAGCGCCACCGCGTGCGCGGAAAAATCGACGCCGGTAACGTGCGCGGCATTGTGGTAGCGCGCGAGAAAACTCGCACCGCCGCCGCGGCCCGATCCCACTTCGAGGACGCGCTTGCCGCGGAGGTCGACCGGCGATACGGCACGGTGGTAGAGCTGGATGGACAGGCGGTCGGCGTGGTCCTTGGGTGCGAGTTCCAGGACCACGCCATCAGCCGGCACGAGCCCGTAGTTCATGAACGTCCATTCAGGATTGCGGAGTCTGCTCGCCAGCCGTTCATAGGAATAATGAGCCAGCTTCCGCCGCAGGTTCGGCAGCTTGCCGAAGAGGTAAACAAAAAAGCGCAACAACATGGGCAATGTCCAATCCGCCAAAGGCAGTACGGGCCACGAGGACTCGCGCGATACGGCGGAGCGGCGGGCAAAGACGGGGATCCGCTTCGACAGGTGCAAGCCGCGCTCGTGGGCAACAGGCGCCCCGAATACTACCTTTAGCGAACTCCCCGCGAAAACGCCATGCGTCTACCTGCAGGCGGACTTCCCGGCGACACCCAGGCGCGGGAACACGGTGCCGATCGTGCCTTTGCATGCGACGGCGGCGATGCCTTTGTGCCGTGACCGTCGATACTCCGGCAATGCGTGCGTGACGCCGGGACCGAGGCTGTCGGCGCGTTTGCCCCGCACCGGGACCGGGCAGTCGTAAAGCCCGTCGCCGCCGCCCTTGTAGCAGAGGGTGACCTCGATCGGAAACGCGCAGGCGTTGGTGATGCTGCCATCGCCCGCAGCCGATGGCCTGGCGTCGGAGAAACGCAGGCAGGCATCGGCGCGGCGCGGATCGGTGGCGTCCGCGGAGGGACTTGCGGGCGCCGCCGGTTTGGGCGGCGGTGCCTTCGGCGCGGCGGGCGCCGCCGCAGGGGCCGCGGTGGCCGCCGCCGGCGGCGCAGCAGCGCGCGGCGCCGCGGTCGCCAGGTCGTTCGGAGGCAAGGCGGTGCCGCTCAGCTGGGCGTGGCGCTGCGCCAGGGAGACCGCGCGGCCGTTGCTGCAGCCGGCGCGCCAGACGGCATCGATGGGCTCGCCGGGTCCGATGGCTTCGTAGGGTCCCTGGGCGCCGAACTCACGGTAGGTGCGCGAATCGCAGCGGATGACCGCGACGTACGGGCGCTCCTGGTTGACGTCGACGGCGCGCGCGAAGAGGCGCGCCACGAACGTCACGCCATGAGGCCCGATCTCGACATAGTCGACGTGCCAATACCAGTAGACCGCCCGCCCTTCGGAGACGACGCGGCTGCCCACGTACCGGTAACCCAACGGCACGGCGGCGTGCGCGGTCACCGCGCCCGCCAGGGCCGCCAGCAGCAGCCATCGCCACCGTCGCATCCACTTTCGCATCGGCGCGAGCATACCTGCATGGCGCCCACTCGCGCGTCACGAACACGATTCCTACATGTACGTTCGCAGGCTCCCACACGCAATTGCGCGGGACGCCGATGGTTCTCGGAGCGCGCGCGATGGAAGATGCAGCCACGACGAATGCCGGATGCCGGGGGATCGATGCTCGAAGTCCCCCGCTGTGTCGGCTTCGGTCGCAACGCAAACCCCGAAAGGACCATCATGAACGCACGAACGAAAATGCAACTCCTCGCAGTGATCGCCGCCGGCACGGCGCTCCTATCCGCCGGCTGCAGCGAACAGCGCAGCACGGAAACCGTGGGCCAGAAGGTCGACCGCGCCGCCGACACTATCGCCACGAAAACGGACCAGGTCACGGCGAAGACCGCTGCTGCCGTCGACGATGCTGCGATCACGACCAAGGTGAAGGCGGCCGTGCTGGCCGAGCCCGGACTCAAGACGCTTGAAATTTCCGTCGACACCAAGGAAGGCGTCGTCACGCTGGCCGGCACCGTCAATTCGTCGGCGCTGAAGGACCGGGCGATGCAACTGGCGCAGGGTGTCGAAGGCGTACGGTCGGTCTCGGACCAGCTCGTCGTCAAGACGTCGTAAGCGCGTCCGCTTGCGGTCCCGGCACCGGCAGTAACTGTAGCGATCCCTTCGCCCAGCGCGCGAGGAGCAATCGCGTCACGTCGATGTCGAAACGTGGCCGCGGTGGTGCCTCGAGCAGCTGGGCGAGTTCGCTTTCGCAGTGCACGGTGCCGAGCCAGCACCAGTCGCGCAGCACGTGCACGTCGGTACGGTCCGCCGTTGCCGACGCTTCCCGCACGAGCGCGATACCATCGTGCGGCCAGGCCGGTATCGCGATCCCCCGCAGCGCGGTCGCCAATCGCGCATCGTGGGTGTCCGCACTCTCCGCGCCGACGCAGGCGCCGCTGCAACGCTTGATCTGGCGCTGAAAACACGGCCCTTCGGCGCGGCGTTCGAGTCCCAGGCGCTGCCAGCACAGCGCATGGTCGGATGCCAGGGCACGCAGCGTTTCGCGCGCGCTGCGTTTGGACGCGAAGGGTCCGAAGCGACCCGCGAGTGCCGCCGGCTCGACCGCCACCGCCGGCACGAACTGCGGCTCGCTGCCGTTGACCAGCGCCAGCACGCCGGCGTCCTCCTTGCGTCGAAGTACGCGGTTGTGCGCGGGCAACAGCGATTTCACGAGCTGGGCTTCACGCAGCAGCGCGCCGAATTCGCCGGCGGTTTCCTCGAATTCGATCCGGCGAATCTCCTGCGACAGCCGCAGGTCGCTTTCGCTGCGCCAGTCCCCGGCGAAGTGCGACGACACCCGCTCCCGCAGGTTGACGCTCTTGCCGACGTAGATCGGCAGGGGATTCTCACCATAGAAGAGGTAAACGCCGGGGGTGCCGGGGAGCCGTTCGAGGCTGTCCGCCGGCAACTGCGGCGGCAGGCTCGGGATCTTGAGGATGCGCTTGACGGCCTCCGCGATCGCTTCCGCCGGCAGGTCCCGATACAGCGCTTCGACGAACGCCCACAGCGCGCGCGCGTCGCCCAGCGCGCGATGGCGGTCGGTGATGGCGAGCCGGTGCCGCGCCACCACGGCATCGAGCCCGTGGCCCTGCGCGTCGGGGAAGAGCCGGCGCGACAGGCGTACCGTGCACAGCGGCCGTGCCGAGAACGGCCGCCCGATGCGCGCGAACGCGTGCTTCAGGAAGCCGTGATCGAAGCGCGCGTTGTGCGCGACGAACACGCAGTCGGCGATGCGCTCCTCGACTTCGCGGGCGATGGCGGAAAACGTCGGCGCCGTCCGCACCATGGCGTCGGTGATGCCGGTCAGCGCCTGGATGACGGCCGGGATCGGCGTCTCCGGATCCACGAGCGTGCTCCATTCATGGACGCGGGGCGCACCGCCGCCGGCGTCGGCGTCGACACGGACGATGCCGACCTCGGTGATGCGATCCGTACCGGCCCGGGTGCCGGTGGTCTCGAGGTCGACAAAGGCGATGGAAGGGGCGAAAAGCTCCATGTCGCTCTGGTTTCGAAAGAGGGCTTGACGAGGCGAACGTTCGTTCGTATTCTACGCCCATGTCGAACGATCGTTCCTACCTGACGATGCTGCAGGACTACTACGCCCGCCACCGCGCGTTGCCATCGTACGCGTCGATCGGCAACCTGCTCGGCCTGCGTTCGAAGTCGTCGGTGGCCGCCATGGTGGCGCGCCTGAAGCTCGCGGGATTCCTGGAGTCCACGCCCGATCGTCGGCTGGCACCCACGCGGCGATTCTTCGCGCGACCGTTGGCCGATTCCCCGGTCCGCGCGGGCCTGCCGGAGGCCATCGAGGATGCCGACGCCGATGCGCTGACGATCGACGACTACCTGATCGAGCGGCCGTCGTCGACGGTGCTGATTCGCGTCAAGGGCGATTCGATGATGGACGCCGGCATTTTCGACGGCGACCTTGTCGTGGTCGAGAAACGTCCGGCCGCACAAAAAGGCGACATCGTCATCGCCATTGTCGACAATCAGTTCACGCTCAAGCGGCTGGAGCTCGAGGCCGGGCGCTTCGTCCTCAAGGCCGAGAACAAGGCCTACCCGGTCATCCGTCCCGAGGGCGCGCTCGAAATCTTCGGAGTGATGGTGGGGCTCGTCCGCAAGCTCTAGCGGCGAACGGCGGCCCGGCGTCTAGCTGTGAAGCGTCAAGAGGGTGTTGTCGTTTTGCATGCCGCAGCCGCATGATTGGACTCGTCGTTCCCGCGAAAGCGGGAACCCAGCGGCTTAAGCTTTTCGCCCGCACGGCACGCTGCTCCGTCCCCGCCTTCGCGGGGACGACGGTTGAGCCAGATTCATGCATCTTGGAAACAACGTCGTGGTCCTCCACATCTAGCCAACCACGCGATTGCGGCCGGCGGCCTTCGCCGAATAGAGATTGCGGTCGGCAATCGCGAGCATCCGCTCATGCGCCGGCAACGACGTGTCGGAACACACGCCGATCGACACTGTCAGGGCCAGCGCCGGATGAATCGCCGTCCACGCGTGGTTGGCCACGGCGGCGCGCAATTTTTCGCAGACACGCAATGCGGCTGCGGCGTCCGTCTCCACCAGCACGATCACGAACTCCTCGCCGCCGAAGCGCGCAACGAGATCGGTGTGGCGCACCTGCGCGGACAGGAGCTTGGCGATGGCCCGCAGCACGGCGTCGCCGACCGCGTGCGAGAAGCGGTCGTTCACCGTCTTGAAGTGATCGAGATCGGCCATCGCGACGGCCAGCGGGCGGCCATGGCGCAGTGCCAGTCCGAACTCGTCAGCCAGGCGCTGGTCGAGCCGCCGGCGGTTGGCGAGGCCCGTCAGCGCGTCCTCGTACGTCTGCCGCTCGAGCTGGTCGAGCAGCATCGTCTTGTGCAGATTGGCCTCGGTGAGGGAAATGTTGAGCGCGTCGAGCTCCACGTTCGCCTGCGTCAGCGCCTCCTGCCGCTCACGCTCGAGTTCGGCGTCGCGCCTCGCGGACGCCACTTCGTACTGGATCTGCAGCGCGCGCAGCTTGTCGCGCGCAGCCTCCGACTGGACCTCGCGCTCCAGCGCGTGAAAGCGGCGAAAGTGCGCGAGCGCCGCCACCGGATCGCCACGCTGCTCGTGCAGGTCGGCGAGCGCCTCGTGCACCTCGTACTGCGTCGGCTTCAGCTGGTGGCGCTCACAGGTCGCGAGCGCGGTGTCGAGCCACCCCTGTGCCTCGTCGTGCCGGCCCTGCGTCAGGCATAGCTTGCCGAGCGAGAGTCCCGCATGCGCCACCCCGTACCGGTAGCCGGCCGCCTCGGACTGGTCGCGCGCCTCGCGCAGCGTGCGCTCGGCGGCGCCGGCGTCGCCCAGGCGCTCCAGCACCAGCCCCAGGTTGTTGAGCGTGGCCGACTGGTGCAGCAGCATTCCCCGCTCGCCGAAGATCGCATGCGCCTCGACGAGCGCCTGCTGCGCGTCCGCGAACTGGCCCAGGTTCTTCAGGTTGATGCCAATGTTGTTGAGCGTCTTTGCGCGCTCGATGGCGGCGTTGGGGCCCGCGCACAGCGCCAGGCTCTTCCGATAGAACTCGAGGCCCGCCGCGGCGTCGCCGGAGCGCGTGTACACGATGCCGATCGTGCGTAGCGTCACGGCGCGAGCGCTTTCGTTGCCGGTCCGCTCGTCGAGCGCCAGCGCGCGGAACTGGAAGTCGAGCGCCCGCGCAAAATCGCCGAGCGCGTCGTGGACGAAGCTCAGCGCGCGCAGCGTCCTGGCGGTCGCCGCCAGGTCCTCCGCGGACTCGAATACCGCCAGCGCGCGGCCGAAGGCATCGAGTGCCGTCGGATGATCGAGAAGCAGATCGGCGCAGTGCCCCTGCACGTACAACGCTTCGCCACGCGCCGGGACGTCCTCGAGCGCCAGCGCGAGCGCCTCGGCTTCCTGGGCGAGCCCGCGCGCGCGTGGCGTGTCGGTGCTCGATACGCCTTCCGCCAGCTTCAGCAGCAGCGGCAGCCGCTGGTGCGGCAGGCCCGTGGACTCGAGCGCGCTGGCCAGCGCTACGACGGACGCGGCGCTGGTCGTCCCGTCATGCAAGCGCCACCTCGACCAAACAATCGTAGAACGTCGCGGCGCGGCCCATGTCGGTCAGCGCCTGCGACGTGACGGCGTTGGCGTTGCACCCGTCGGGCGAGAGTTTCTGCCACCAGATCGACGGCGCGACGGCCACGCCGCTGCGCGCCCGGTCGGTGACGCGCGCGGTCGCGGTGAAGCTGCCGCGGTCGTTGAAGATGCGGACGCGATCGCCGTCCGCGATGCCCCTTGGCGCGGCGTCGGCGGGATTGAGATCGAGATGCGGCCCGCGCTCCTCGGCGACGAACGCCGGCAGGTTCGCGAACGACGAGTTCAGGAAGTTGCGCGCCGGTGGCGAAATGAAGGCCAGCGGATAGCGTCGCGCGAGTTCCGGGTTGGACGCCGCCGACTCGCGCGGCGCAATGTAGTCCGGCAACGGATCCAGGCCTTGCGCCGCCTGCGTCGAACTCGCGAATTCGCACTTGCCCGACGGCGTCGGAAACCGGCCATTCGCGAACGGCGCATACGCGGCGGGCACGTTGAGGCGTTGCCATCCGGCGGCCTTCAACGCATCCCAGTCGAGGTCGCGCGCCCGCGCATCGTCGCGATTCCACGCCTGCCGCGCGAGATCGTCGTCGCTGTCCTGGAAGCAGGGCTCCGTGTAGCCCATCCGCGCGGCGAGCCGGCGGAACACTTCGGTGTTCGGCAGCGCTTCGCCGAGCGGCGCAATGGCTGGATTGTTGGCGAGCGCGTACAGGTGGCCGTACGAGCTGTGCACGTCGAGTTGTTCGAGTTGCGTGGTGGCCGGCAACAGGATGTCCGCGAAGTCGGCGGTATCGGTCTGGAAGATCTCATGCACCACACAGAACAGATCCTCGCGTGCGAAGCCGGCGCGGACCCGCGCCGATTCCGGAGCGACGGCGACCGGATTCGAGTTGTAGACATAGATCGCGCGGATCGGCGGATCGGCGGCATCGAGCAATGCATCACCGATGCCCGACATGTTGATCGTCCGCGGCCGGCCGCGGATCAGGTCGGGCCGTTCGAGCGCGCTCGTCGCGACCGGATAGTTGCCCGAGGACGACAGCAGCGCGCCGCCGGCGGGCTCGCGCCAGGCGCCGATCAACGCGGGCAGGCACGCGATGGCGCGCACGGCGTTGCCGCCGCCCGCCGTGCGCTGCATGCCGTAATTGACGCGGATGGCGGCCGGCTTGCTGGTGCCGTAGTCGCGGGCGAGGGAGACGACTTGCGCGGCGGACAGGCCGCAAGTCGCGGCCGCGCGATCGGGCGTCCACCCGGCGGCGCGCTGCGCGAGCGCCGCGAAACCTTCCGTGTAGCGATCGATGTAGTCGCGGTCGACGAGATTTTCCGCGATCAGCACGTGCATGAGGCCCAGTGCCAGCGCGCCGTCGGTGCCGGGCAACAGTGCAAGATGCTCATGGCATTTTAGGGCGGTTGCGCTGCGGTACGGATCGATGGCGATCAGCTTTGCGCCGCGTCGCTTGGCTTCCTGCGCCTGCGTCCAGAAGTGGAGGTTGGACGCGATGGGGTTGCTGCCCCAGATGAGGATCAGGCGGCTGTTGCAAAACTGCTCGACGTCCATGCCGATGGCGGCGCCGATGGTGGCGTTCCAGCCGGCCTTGCCGGCCGTCGCGCAGATCGTGCGGTCGAGCAGCGATGCGCCCAACCGGTGAAAGAACCGGCGGTCCATCGACCCGTACTGCAAGAGGCCCATCGTGCCCGCGTAACTGTAAGGAACAATCGCCTGCGGGCCGTCGGGCGAAACCGCGATTGCGCCGAAGCGCTCGGCGATTTCGCCCAGCGCTTCGTCCCATGCGATGCGCGCGAAGCGTCCCTCGCCCTTGCGGCCGACGCGGCGCATTGGATGCAGCAGCCGCTGGTCCGAGTACGTGCGGTCGAGGTAACGCGCGACCTTCGTGCACAGCACGCCGGCGGTGGCCGGATGATCAGCGGCGCCGCGGATGGCGATCGCGCGGCCGTTCTCGACCGTCGTCAGCAGCGCGCAGGTATCGGGGCAATCGTGCGGGCAGGCGCCCCGCACGACGCGCTGACCGGGAGCGGGTGGGAAATCGAGGGGCATGGGAGGGAGGGATGATTCTACTGGACTGGGCAGGGGACCGTCGCCCATTTATCCTTCGGCTCATGGGCGAATTTTCTGGATTGACGGAGGTGGCGTTTGGCGACGGGGCGCGCGTGCCGGCGCTCGGCCTCGGCACATGGAAGATGGGCGAGCGCGCCAGTGCCGCCGCCCGCGAGATCGACGCGTTGCGCGCCGGCATCGACCTCGGCATGACACTCATCGACACGGCCGAGATGTACGGCGAAGGTGGCGCGGAGGAAATCGTCGCGCGCGCGGTGGCACGGCGGCGCGACGACGTATTCATCGTCAGCAAGGTGTATCCGCACAACGCGAGCGCAAGCGGGATGATCGCCGCGTGCGAACGCAGCCTCGCGCGGCTGCGGACGGATCGCCTCGATCTCTATCTGCTGCATTGGCGCGGCCGCGTGCCGCTCGCCGAAACCGTCGGGGCGTTCGAGCGATTGCGCGCCGCCGGCAAGATCCTGCGCTGGGGTGTATCGAACTTCGACCTCGACGACTTGCACGAATTGCTGGCACTTCCCGATGGCGCGCGCTGTGCAACCAATCAGGTGCTCTACAACCTGAACGAGCGCGGCATCGAGTGGCAATTGCGCGCGTTATGCCAGCAGCATGGAATGCCGATCATGGCGTATTCGCCATTTGCGCAAGGCGCGCTTTTGCGCAGCCGAAAATTGGCAACACTTGCCGCGACGCTCGACGTCACATCGGCGCAACTGGCCATCGCATGGCTGCTCGCCCAAGCGCAGGTCATCGCGATTCCGAAGTCGGCGGATCGCGCGCATGTCGCGGACTTTCGCGCCGCTGCCGACCTTCGCCTGCCGCCCTTGGCACTCGCGGCGATCGACGCTGCCTTCCCGCCACCGCGACGCGCAGCGCCTCTCGCGATGCGGTGACCGCGAATGGCCGTGCCCGGCCGCGCGGGCGAGCACCGCGCGGACGGAATCAGCTGTCCGCCACAACATGGTATTTGCATATGTTTCAATGTGTTGCGATCGTCATGAGACGGTTGGCACGCTTGCTGCTTTACGTAGGACATCGGAAAGCGGGTTCCCCCAAACAGACAGGAGAAGTACGGTGACTTATACCCACTACGATTACCTCGACCTGGCGCCGGGCGCGAGCCCCGCGCGGATCGAAGCAGCGTATGCCGCCGTTCTCGAACGCTTCCAGTACGGCGCCACCGACGCGGGTCAGGACCTGTCCGGCCTCGTGCGGATGATTCACGCCTCGTACGAAGTGCTGTCCAGCGCGGAGCGTCGTCGCAGCTACGACGCGCAACTCGCACGCGAAGCCCTCGATGCGGACGCCGAACTCAAATCGACGCTCGATGCGCAGCCAGTGGCCGGCACGCGCTACGTGCAGGATGTGCCGCCGACGTTGCGCGCCGCCCTCACGTCGCTCGCGGCCTGAAGCGCAAGCGCGATTCCAAGGTTACGGCCGCCGGGAAAGTCTTTTTTTCCAGACTGCAAACAGCGATGCGGTCGGCGGTCGTATTCTCCTCCCGGCACAGAATGCGAACGCGCATTCCGGTGCGTGCGCATGGCGCGTTGATGCGTCGCAATTGCGCGCGTCGCTCGGCGCTGCGCACGCTCAATGCCGGGGAACGCATCGCTTCCCGCCGTGCGCCATTGCGTGCTCACGGTCCCGTCATGCGTCAGGCCCTGCGACGACAACGACCGGCCCTGGTGCTGCCGCCCGATTTCCTGCCCCTCGTCGTGCATTGACCGCTTCGCGTTCGCGCCGTGATGGCGCCTGCGCGCTGCCTGCGTTCGGCCATTGGTCGTATGGACGTCGTGCACGACGTTCGTCTGCAATGCGCTTGCTCGCCGTTGGTCGGCGTGGTTTCGCGGATTGTTTCGCTGGCAGAGAAATTGCAATGCATTGTTGAGCCAACCCATTCAACGCGGCGCGCATGGCGCCGCACCCGCAAGTGGAGAGCGTGACGTGGACAAATGCATCGGCTGCAACTACTACGACCGGCAGGGCGGCAAGGAAACCGACGCGCGCGGCGTGCAATGGGGGCAATGCCGGCGCGGTGCGCCGATGCTGCATCCGATCAACCAGAAGACGTACATGATCGAAGGCGTGTGGCCGCACGTGCGCGACGACGACTGGTGCGGCGAATGGAAAGCCGCGATGCGCCGGATCGATCCCCGGCCTTCGGACGCGCTGTCCACCGGACCGCTGCTGCCGATCGGCGGGGCATCGCCGTTCGGGTCGCGTGCGCCCGCCATGGCACCCGCACCCGCAAGTGCGTCCTTCGGCGCCACGGCGGCCTCCGGCGGGATGATCTCGTCCGGACGCGGCGACTGACAATCGCCTGTCGCGACAGTGACATCGGCATCGGGTCACCGCTGACAACCTGGTCGTTCGCCGACTCGCGGCACACTGCGGAGCGCGAAGTCCTCGGCACGTCGGACGCGCGTCCAAACCTGCTACAGTGATCGCCGCTCGCGGGTGCGCTGATCGTCAGTGCGCCGCGATGCGCCAATCCCGATGTCTTCCTTCGCTCTGGACGCGGCGCTGGCCGCCGGCGTAACGGTCGTCACGCCGAACAACCGGCTCGCGCGCACGCTTGTCGCGCGCCACGATGCCGCGATGACGCGTGCCGGCCATCGCACGTGGACCGCAGCGCGCGCGCTGCCGTGGCAGCCGTGGCTCGAAACCCTCTGGCTCGACGCCGTGGCCGTGCACGCGCTCGACTCGCCGCAGCCCGTCGCGTCCGCGCCCGCCGCCGCCTTCCTCTGGGACCGCATCGTCGAACGCGATTCGGTGCTGCTCGATCCGCACGGGGCCGCGCAGCGTGCGGCAGACGCGTGGCGGACGTTCCACGCCTGGCGCCTGCCCGGCGAATCGCCTGCCGCTTGGGGCTGGTCGGGCATCGAGGACGACGCGGCGACGTTTGCCGGATGGGCGCGCCGCTATGCCGAGGCGCTCGCCGAGCGCGGCCTCACCGACGCGGCGCAACTCCCCGACGCGCTCGCGGCCGCGGCGACGGCCGTGCCCGCGTGGCGCGACGCGCAATTCGTGCTGGCCGGCTTTCTCGAGTTCACGCCGCAGCAGCAGCGATTGCTCGATGCGCTGGAGGCGACCGGATGCACGCTGACGATCGTCGAGTTGCCGGAGCCGCGCGCGGGGCGGTGCGTTCGCGTGGCGGCCACCACGCCGCAAGCCGAACTCGTCGCGGCGCTGGCGTTCGCGCGCGAACGCGCACTGGCCGAGCCCGCGTCCCGCGTCGGCATCGTGGTCGCCAATCTCGACGAGCGGCGCAACGAAGTGCTGGCCGTGGCCGAGGACATGCTGTGTCCGGAATTGCTCGAGCGTTGCGCGGCCGACGCGCCGCGGCCGTACAGCGTTTCGTTCGGCACGCCGCTGGCCGACGTTCCGCTGGTGGCCTGCGCGCTGGCGCTTATCGACTGGGCGGGCGGTCCGCTGCCGGTGGCCGGCGCGGCGCTCGTGCTGCGCTCGCCGTACCTGCCCGGTGGCGACACCGCATGGATGGCGCGCGCCGGCAGCGAAGGCGAATGGCGTGGATTGGGTTTGCGCACCGTGTCCTTCAGCGCGGCGACCCGGGTGTTGGCCGCGCGCGGCGACGATGCGATCGTCGCGCGGTGGCGCGCCGCCGTCGCGCCGGCTGCGACACCGCAGGCGCCTGCCGCGTGGGCCGACGCGTGGCGCGCGTGGCTGGCGGCGCTCGGCTGGCCCGGCGATCGCCCGCTCGGAAGCGGTGAATGGCAGGCGCGCGACGCCTTCCTGCGCCTGCTGGGCGCATTCGTGAAGCTGGGTCCGGTGACGCGCACGCTGGGTCGCGACGACGCGGTCGCGACATTGCGCGCCATCGCTTCGCGCACGCTGTTCCAGCCGGAAGCACCGCCGGCGCGCATCCAGATCCTCGGCCTGCTGGAGGCGGCGGGCCTCGACTTCGACGCGCTGTGGATCGCGGGGCTGGCCGCCGAGCAGTGGCCGCCGCCGGCGACGCCGACACCGCTCCTGCCCGTCGCCTGGCAGCGCGAGCGCGGCGTGCCGCGTGCCGACGCCGACCGCGCGCTCAGCTATGCGCGGACATTGACCGCGGCGTTTGCGCGCGCGGCCGATGACGTCGTCGGCAGCCATGCGACGATGGTCGACGGCCACCAACGCGCAG